>JANOGQ010000359.1:0-4100 GCA_031406105.1 Lysobacterales bacterium
TCATTTTCAATGATTTACAATCATCGAAAATGGCGGTACATCCTTGTACCGCGGCAACTCTGAATAAATCAGAGTTGCCCTAAGTAAGTACACTGTAGGCGATGAAGTCGACGCTGTCGCCCACCGCGATTTGCTGCCCCATAGGCTGACGCACCAGGCCATCACTCATGCTGGCCGAGGTCAGCACGCCACTGCTCTGACTGGAAAATAATTCCACGCCATCAGCAGTCAGTCGAACACGCAGATAGTCCTCCCGACTGTTGCCGGCTTTTTCAAACAGTGCTCTTTCCTTGCTCACTACCATCGGCCCGGCATTCATGCCCTGGCTGGCCAACAGGAAAGGTCGGGCTATGATCAGCAAGGTCACAAATACCGACACTGGGTTACCGGGCAGGCCGAGGAAGGGTTTGCCGGCCACCGTTCCAGAGGCGAAGGGTTTGCCGGGCTTGATGGCAATGCGCCATAAGTCCAGTGTACCCAGTTGTTCTACGATGGCTTTGACGTGATCCTCTTCGCCCACAGAAACGCCACCGGAACTGATAATCACATCGGCCAATTGAGCAGCCTCGCTTAACAGGCTGCGAATCCGCTCCGGCTGGTCTGGCGCAATGCCAAGATCAAGCACCTCAAAACCCCAGCCCTGCAGCAAACCCATCATGGTGTAACGATTGGAGTTGTAAATCTGACCAGGCCCCAGTGGCTTACCGGGCTCAACCAGTTCATCACCTGTGGACAACAAAGCGACCTTCAGGCGGCGAAATACCCGCACTCTGTCCAGGCCTTGGGAAGCCAGCAATCCCAGATCCTGGGCCCGCAGGCGCTGGCCAGTGTGCAGCAAATACTGGCCAAGCGAAACATCCTGTCCACGCGGCCGGACATTGGAGCCACGTTGCGGCAATTCGCGGATACGAAGCTGGCCCGAATCGGCATCGCAGTCTTCCTGCATCACCACGGTGTCAGCCCCTGGCGGGATTTCTGCACCGGTGAATAGGCGCGCTGCTGTGCCGGCCTGCAATGGCTGGGGACTATGCCCTGCCGCGATGCGCTGGCTGATCAGCAGTGGTTTGCTGCCGTTGCCTGCCTGGCTGGCAGAGACGACATCGGCATGACAGAAGGCATAGCCATCCATGGCGCTGTTGGCGGCAGATGGCACATCCAGCACGGCCTGCTGATCCTCTGCCAGCACCCTGCCCAAGGCTGCCACCAGGGCGATTTCCTCGCCGGGCAAAGCCGGCCTGGGCACTGCCATCAAGCGTGCGAGGGCTTCGCTTACGGTCAGCATGCGATTATCCAGGACCGGCCCACAAGCCAGGCCAGATCAGGCACATTGGCTGGTGCCAGCTGCTGTGAGGCCAACAAAATTACAGGGCTTGTGACGCGAATCCAGCTGTTCCAGAAGTATGCCATTCCAGCCGGTGCGGCAGGCGCCGGTTGAGCCGGGCAGACAGAAAACCAGTGTATGGTTGGCCAGCCCTGCAAGGCAGCGTGATTGCATCGTCGAGCTGCCGATTTCAACAAAAGAAAGTTGCCGGAACAACTCGCCAAAGCCGTCAATAAGTTGATCGAACAGGGGCTGTAAAGCTTCCGGTGTTGAATCGCGTTTGGAAAAGCCCGTACCACCCGTGGTAATGATCACGTGTATGGACGGCTCCGCAATCCACCCCGATACCACAGCACGCATACGATACACATCGTCCGGAATCAGTTCACGGGCAGCCAGTTTATGGCCTGCTGCGCCTAACAGGCTTACCAGGGCATCACCGGAAGTATCTGTTTCCGGGGTACGCGTATCCGACAGGGTCAGTACGGCGATGTTCAGGGGAATGAAGTCGGCTATGGCGGGCATAGGGTTTCCAGTCAATTCAAAAAATACTGTACATATCCGGCCAGGTACCGGGCCAGTTCATCATGATATGGAGGCAGTGCGCGGGTCAAGCAATCGGCCAGCTTCAGCCAGGTCTTGTTGGCTGTTGATGTTGAAAAAAGGCGAAGGCTGCTGCTCCTGCCAGATCCGCACCGCCGATGATTGAGTCTGCAAAAATTCCTTCAGCCCCCTCTGGCCCTGCTGCAGCACCGCCTTTCGCAATTGGGGCAAAACCTCGCGATGCCAGAGTGAAAAAGTTGGCTGCCAATGGCCCTGATAGCTCACCAGGGCGGTGGTGCTTTGGCTTGCGCTTGCCGATTCCAGCAGCTGTTCAGCCAGCCCTAGTGGCAAGAAGGGTGCATCGCAAGGTGCCAGCAACAGCCATTCTGCCTGATCATGCAGGTATTCCAGTGCCGCCAGTACACCACCCAGAGGACCATTGCTGCCCGCTTGCAGGTCGGCTATTTGTGTCAGGCCGAAGTCTTGCCATATCCCGTCTGGCGCCTCCACCGAAAGGTACAGGTTGCTGCATTGGGGCTGCAGGCGCTCCATCACATGCCTGAGCAAAGGTTTACCCGCCAACTCCTGCAAAGCCTTATTGATGCCCGCCATGCGCCGTGAGCGGCCACCGGCCAGCACCACTCCACAGGGTTTTAAAGTTTGGTTTTTGATAGCAGGGTTTTGATATTCAGGCAGTCAGTCGCTGTGCAGCCTGCATTGCAAGATCTTCCAGACCAGAGCCACCAGCAGCTACATGATTGATCATCTGCTGACGCAAAGAGGGCGCCCAGAAGCGCTGCAGATGGCGGGTGGTACGCTCCACAGCATCATCGTAAAAGCTGAAATTGGCCGCAATCTGGTTGGCCATCTTCACCAGGGTTTGCAGTTCATCATGGGTATCGGAGGACATAGGTCAGGTTAATCCACGATTCGTTGTTCGAAGGTATAGACATTGTGCCTGCCAGGGCGGGCAAATCCGACCAGGGTAAGGCCGCAGCGTTCGGCAAATTCGATGGCCAGAGTGGTGGGGGCAGATACTGCCACCAGCAACTCCACGCCCATGCTGGCCGCCTTGTAGACCATCTCGTAACTGGCACGACTGGATATCAGCAGAAATCCTGCAGCGGGGTTGAATACCTGCCTGGCCAAAGCGCCGAGCAATTTATCCAGCGCGTTGTGGCGCCCTACATCTTCACGCACCAGCAGCATTTCACCCTGCAGATTGCACCATGCTGCAGCATGCGTAGCCCCCGTCAGTGCTTGCAGAGGCTGATGTTGCTGCAGGTTCGCCAGAGCCCGCTGGACGGCTGCATGGCTGATTCGCAGGGTATCGCCGAGCGGCTCCGGATAACGAAGTGCCTGCTCGATTCGCTCGGCACCACAAAGTCCACAACCTGTTCGGCCGGTGAGATTGCGCCGCTGGGTGGCCAGACGATCAAACCATTCTTCAGGAATGGTCATGGCCACTTCCATACCGCCTTCCCGCGGCAGCACATGGACCGAGAGCAACTCAGCGGCAGAAGAAATAATGCCTTCTGTCAGACTGAAGCCCAGGGCAAAATCTTCCAGCTCTGATGGCGTTACCATCATCACCACGTGCGCCAGGCGGTTATAAGTCAAAGCTACCGGCAATTCCGTGGCGATATGGTCCAGACCGCGTTGCTGGGCCTGATTTTGCCGTTGATTGCCCCAGTTACTGACTCTGACCTGGCGCGATTGACTCATGCCCGCAAGCCTCCATAGTTCATGTATAGCCTGGCATTTCGCGCGGAATTCAAACCCGGGCCTGCTCCAGCAGTTCTTCCTGTTTCTCGGCAAAGGCGCGGTATTCTTTCTGCCACTCTGATTGTTCGCTGACGCGCGTTACCTGCACTGCCGTGACTTTATATTCGGGGCAATTGGTAGCCCAGTCAGAATTGTCCGTGGTGATTACATTGGCACCGCTGAACGGGAAGTGGAAGGTGGTATACACCACTCCGGGTTGCACCTTGTCGGTGATCACGGCGCGCAATACCGTTTCACCGGCACGGCTGCTGATGCCACACCAGTCGCCAGCGCTGATACCCCGTTCCTCAGCATCGAAGGGATGCAATTCCAGTACATCTTCGGAGTAGAACTCGGAATTGGCCGTGCGCCGCGTTTGTGCGCCCACGTTGTATTGCGAAAGTATGCGTCCGGTGGTCAGTAACAGCGGGTAGCGTCGTGTGGTGCGCTCGTCGGTAGGCACAAAACCGGT
>JANOGQ010000285.1:0-5054 GCA_031406105.1 Lysobacterales bacterium
AACTTTCAGGTCGCCACCGATTGAGCGGCAGAATTTGTCTTTCGGGCCCAGCGTATTGTCGTCGTAGCCTCTTAGGTCACGTACACCGCCGCTGTAAAAATGCTCATAGAAAGGCAAACCGGTTTCGAGCAAAACCACGTCGCTGGGGTCACAGGAATCAGCTGAAGGGAAAGGCGGTTGTTCGCCTTCCAGATTATTGGCGGCAAGCGACTGGCTGTCGTAATTGTCATAGGCATCGCCATACCCCATGTTGCCGCGAAGGGAGTACACCAGGCCCCCCCAGATCGGCCAGAACTTCGCGCCACGATAGGTCAACTTGTAAAATTCACGCGTGCTGCCAGGCGTTGACAGCTGCAGGATCAGGCTTTGTGAAGAGCCCCTTGAAGGGTTCAGGAAGTGGTTGCGGCTGTCGCGTGTCCAGCTGGCGCTGAGGTCAAAGACGTCAAATTCGCGTTCTGAGGAGGTCAGAACGCCATCGCCGTCGAAATCCATGGAAATGGATAATGGATCACCCGGTGTCGGGACGATCTGGATGGCCGTACAAAAACCGTTTGGATCGAAGCTGATGCACTCGCTTGAGCCAATGTTGATCTGCGAACTGCGATAGCCGATACCGGAACGCAGGTAGTCCACTTCAGTGACCGGAATGCCGAAATTCATACCAACGGCCCATTCACTGCTGGTGAAGGTTGAAATGTTGGCTGCGCCCTGGTCAAACTCCTGGTAACGGCCGTAGAAGCCACGGCTTATTCCGTCTTCGGTCCAGTAGGGATTGTCCATGGAAACGTTAAGGCTCTTGATGATCTCGCTGTAGGAAATACCCAGCCCCAGCCGTTTGCCGCTGCCAATGAAGTTGTCCTGCTGGACGCTCAAGGAAGCGATCAGGCCCTGGACCTGTGAAAAGCCCAGTCCAACCGTGAAGCTGCCTGCCGGGCGCTCGGTAACTCTGATTATGATGTCGACCTGGTCATCGCTGCCAGGCACAGCGGGTGTTTCGACTTCTACGGATTCGAAATAGGTCAGGCGTTGCAAGCGCACTTTGGAACGGTCAATCGCGGACTGCGAAAACCAGGCGCCTTCCATCTGGCGCATTTCACGACGCAGCACTTCGTCCTTGGTCTTGGTATTACCGGTAAACAGAATGCGGCGTATGTAAACCCGTTTGCCCGGGTCCACAAAGAAATTGATCGAAACCAGTCGGGTGTCCCGGTCGACTTCAGTAATTGGGTTAACGTTGGCGAAGGCATAGCCAATGTTCGAAAGAACCGCGGTGATGTTATCGACGCTTTGCTCGATTTTTTTGCGTGAGAAGATGTCGCCGGGCTGGATCACGATCAGGCGCTTCAGGGTGCCTTCATCAATGACCATTTCGCCTGTCAGCTGCACCTCATCAACGCTGTAAACCTCGCCTTCAACCACATTGGCAGTGATGTAGATGTCCTTTTTTTCAGGGCCTATCGAAACCTGGGTGGATTCCACGCTGAAATCGACGTAACCGCGATCCAGGTAATAAGATCTCAGCTTCTCTACGTCCCCGGATAATTTTTCACGGGAATACTGCCCGTCTTTAGACCAGAATTTCCAGAAAGGGACTATGTCTGCTTCGAAATCTTCGCGTATATCCTTGTCTGTGAAGGTCTCATTGCCGACGATGTTGATATGGCGGATTTTTGCCACTTTGCCTTCGTCAATGACGATGGCGATACGTACCCGATTGCGTTCCAGTTCGGTGACGCGGGCATCCACTGAAACAGCGTAACGCCCCTGGCTGAAGTACTGTTTGATCAATTCCTGCTGCAGTCTGTCCAGCACCAATTGATCAAACACCTCTCCTTCCGAAAGGCCGATATCAAAAAGCACGCGCAGCAGATCTTCTTCCTTGATAGCCTTGTTGCCGGTGATGTTGATTGCGGCGATAGCGGGTCGTTCCAGTACGGTAATGACCAGGATATTACCTTCCCTGCCAAACTGGATGTCTTTGAAAAAACCGGTTCGATAGAGTTCGCGGATTGCAGCGCGTGTGTTGGAGGTAGTGACTTCGTCACCGACATTCAAAGGCAGGTAGTTGTATACGGTACCTTCAGAAATTCGCTGCAGTCCGTCAACGCGAATGTCGTAAATGATAAAGGGGTCAGCGGCCAGAGCCATCTTGGCAAACAGCACTAATCCCAGTATCCAGGCTATTTTTCTTAACATGCGATCAAACCCGATACAGCTGCTTGCTCAAAGCGGGGAGTCTACCCGACCAGCCGTAAAATGTCGTTAACAAACGCAAGGCTCATCAAGCCAGCCAAGGCCACAAGGCCAAAATACTGGCCAGCCATCTGTGCCCTGTCAGAGACCGGGCTACCCTTGATCCATTCTATCAGGTAATACATCAGATGGCCCCCGTCCAGAATCGGAATGGGCAGCAGGTTGAGTATTCCCAGGCTGAGACTGATGGCGCCGAGAAAAAACAAAAAATTGGCCAGGCCGCGCTGCGCTGAGGAATTGGCAAATTGCGCAATGGAAATCGGACCGGACAGGTTTTTCACTGATGCATTGCCGGTGACCATTCGGCCCAGCAGCCCGAATGTGGCCGTGGTTAAACGCCAGGTTTCGCTGACGGCAGACTGCAAGCCCTGTATGGGTCCAAATTGCTTGATGAAAGACGAACGTTCCCATTCGGATTTTTGCTCTTCAGTAATCTCCTGGTTGCTGACGCCCAATAACAAGCGAGACGAAAACCATCCGGTGCTTTCCTTTCGCGGCCGGACCTGCAATGGAATTTCGACACTGTCGCGTTCAATGACCAGGGCCAGAGCTACCCCAGCCTGGCCATGCTCCTGCAGCAGGTAGCCCACCCAGTTCCAGCCTGTAACATCTTCTCCGGCGATTTTGATGATGCGATCACCGCTGTACATACCGGCTTCTGCCGCAGCGCTGTCTGCTGAAACCTCGCCCACAATGGCAGGCAGATTCAGCCGCCAGGGCTGGATGCCGATGGCTTCCAGCGCATTTTCTTCACTGAAATCATCACCCAGATCAGACAATTTCAGCAAATGTTGCGACTCACTGCCGTTTTCATCCGCCACCGAAACCTGCACATCATCCCGATCCAGCGCAAAAGTGATCAGACCCAGCAAGGCATGCGTCCAGGTGCTGGTCAGTTGGCCGTCGAGTGCGCGGATTTCGTCGCCTGGCTGCAGGCCGGCCTCGGCAGCAATACCACTGACCTCACCAATAATGGGGCGGTTCTCGGGTATGCCCACCATGAACATGATCCAGAAAGCAAAAACGGCAAACAGCAGATTGAAGGCTGGCCCGGCGAAGACTATCGCTGTGCGCACCCACAGGGGCTTACGATTGAACGCCTGGTCCAGCTCTGTGGCATCCACCTCACCTTCGCGCTCATCCAGCATCTTTATATAACCACCCAGGGGAATGGCTGCGAGGGTATATTCCACGCCATCTTTGCCAGTGCGTTTCCACAAGGGCTTGCCAAAGCCTACGGAAAAGCGCAAAACGCGCACGCCTAGCCTGCGGGCTACCCAGAAATGACCAAACTCGTGAAAAGTGATCAGCAGCCCCAGGGCTACCAGCAACCACCAGATGGAACTCAGTATTTCGCTCATTGAATTTCCCGTATTTTTTCCATTGCATATCTGCGTGCTGAGCGGTCAGTCGCCAGCACCTGCTCCAGACTATTGACCGTATTGCTTTCGTCCCGTTCCAGAACCTCGGCAACCACGCTTGCAATCTGGTCAAAACGAATCCTTTTGTCCAGAAAACACTGTACCGCAACCTCATTCGCCGCATTGAGTGTAATCGCTGCACTGGCAGAATCACGCAGGGCTGTGTAGGCCAGCCTCAGGCATGGAAACCTCTCCAGGTCGGGTTCGCGGAAAGTGAGCTCGCCCATCCGGGTCAGATTGAGACGTTCCACACCGGCTTCAATACGATCCGGCCATGCCAGCGCATGTGCAATGGGCGTGCGCATATCTGGTGTACCCAATTGCGCAAGCACCGAGCCATCGCGATAGGCTACCATCGAATGAACAATGCTTTGCGGATGAACGACCACTTCTAGCTGATCCGGTTCTGCGCCAAACAGCCAGTGAGCTTCTATGAGCTCAAGGCCCTTGTTCATCAGCGTGGCGGAATCCACTGAGATTTTTCGGCCCATCTCCCAATTGGGATGTTTACATGCCTGGCGAGGCGTTATATGTGCCATCTCTGACGCTGGCGTATTCAGGAATGGGCCACCCGAAGCCGTCAGGATAATCCGCTCAACCCCGCTGGCCTGCAGTCCTTTTTGCCAGTCAGATGGCAAGGACTGGAAAATAGCATTGTGCTCGGAATCGACCGGCAACACGATTGCTCCAGCCGCTTTTGCAGCCTGCATGAACAGACTGCCGGCAATCACCAGAGACTCCTTGTTGGCCAGCAGAATTTTCTTCCCGGCTTTGGCTGCTGCAAGTGTTGGCACTAACCCCGCCGCGCCAACGATGGCAGCCATGACGATAGCGGCTTGTGCCAGGCTGGCAGCTTCAAGTAAACCTTCCGAACCGCTCAGAACCTTTGCTTTGCAGCCCAGCTTTTTGAGCGCCGCCGTTAGTTCATTGGCCAGCTCTGCCTGGGAAATTACGGCATAGGCAGCATCATGGAGACTGCACTGTTCGGCTAGTTTCTGGACATTGCTGTGCGCGGTCAGGGCCAAAACATGGAATCTATCGCGGTTGCGCGCGATGACGTCGAGCGTACTGACACCTATCGAGCCGGTAGATCCGAGAACGGTAACTGCCTGGCTCAAGAGTCTCAGCTCCCCAGCAAAAATATGCCCAGCGCGAAAAAGGGTGCGCCGGCCAGCAGGCTGTCAAAGCGATCCAGAACACCACCGTGGCCAGGGAAAATCTGACCACTATCTTTTACCCCGGAAGTGCGCTTGTGAATGCTGATGAACAGATCACCTGCTGCGGACACCAGGGCAGTTACCAAGGTGATTGTCAGCAGTGTCCATGAAGCCAGGGAAAACAAGCCGCTCCAATAGGCCAGTAACTGGGCAACCAGCAGGG
>JANOGQ010000287.1:0-2234 GCA_031406105.1 Lysobacterales bacterium
CACTTTCAGGCCGCTGCCTGCGGCCCGGAGAGACAAGGACAGATCCATAAAAAAACCAGTTTGTGGCGTTGGTACACTGAGTGTCATCATCACCGCCCAAACCTTCATACGGCTCTTCCAGTCATTCGGCACCTGGTAGGCACTCAGGGCCAGCATGGCCTGGTCAAAGCGCTCCTGGCCCAGCAGGGATTGCAGCTGGTTCTGGTCCTGGTAGTGCATGTAATCCGTGAGTTTTTTCAGCGTGGGCAAATCCGGCACCATTTCCATGGCAAAAACCTGGCAGCTGTTCAACTCGGCAATGAATTCTTCGGTGAAATCCACTACCCTGGGGTCTTCACTGTGGATGGTGCCCAGCAGAAATCCTGCGTAACGACCGTCCTGGCTGATGCGCCAGAAAATTCCCTGGTCGGTCGCAAGGGGCTGGTCTTGTGCAGCCACAAGCACTGAGCAGAAAGCCAGTGCAAACAGTCCTGCCAAAAGGCTGCGGCCAAAGAGTCGCCGCAAGCCATCAGCACAGACTGAGTCGTTGCTGGCTGGCCTTTGGCCAGCCGGGGGAACAGTGGGGGCTGATCTCTGCAACTCAGGCTGCTTGCTGATGGGCTTCATGGCAATTCCTTTTTCAATCACGTATCCTCGGCGCCTCAGATTCACTGGATAACCACGGGCTTTTTGTCCTGTTGGCTCACGGGTATTACCCGAATTTCCCCCAGGCCCTAATTATGCCGCGCATTGCAGACCGATTCAGAGGCTTTTTACCCGTGGTAGTGGATGTGGAAACGGGCGGCTTCAACTCACAGACCGATGCTTTGCTGGAAATTGCTGCCAGCATCATACGCATGGACGACTTTGGCCGTCTGTTTGTAGCTGAAACCTTGTTTGAACATGTAGAGCCATTTGCTGGTTCACGCATCGACCCTAAATCACTGGAATTTACCGGCATAAGGCTGGACAGCCCTCTGCGCCAGGCCGTGCCGGAAAAGGAAGCGCTGCGGCGCATTACCCAGCCCATAAGCAAAGAAATCAAGGCCACCGGTTGTCAACGCGCCATTTTGGTTGGACACAATTCCTTTTTTGACCTGTCGTTTGTGAATGCCGTGATTGAGCGCACCGAATTCAAGCGCAGCCCGTTTCACCCTTTCAGCTCCTTCGATACCGCCACCTTGGCCGGGCTCGCATTTGGTCAGACTGTGCTTTCCAGGGCTGTGCAGTCCGCCGGGTTGGAATGGAATGAGTCCGAAGCGCACTCGGCTTTGTATGATACCGAACGCACCGCCGCCTTGTTTTGCAGTATCGTCAACCGCTGGAAAATACTCACAGGTTTCTGATTCAAACAGGAAACCTTGAAGCACTCAGCCAGGCATGCTGGGCAGCCTGCTGCCAGATCGTGTACCGCTAAAAAATTCCTGCTACGCTTTCAGACTGGTAAATTCAAGACAGCTCTAGGGCAACTCTGATTTATTCAGAGTTGCCGCGGTACAAGGTTGTACCGCCATTTTCTATGATTGTAAATCATTGAAAATGAAGCAGAACAAAAATCGCATTTTTTCCAATTCTCTTTTCTTGGGCGTGCTCTGATGCTTCAGGGACGAATTAATCAGAGCTTCCCAAAATAAAACAGAGTTTCCCTAAAAAACAAACAGAGCAGTAAGCCCATGTCCGATTTCCTGATGAATACCTACGCGCGCCTGCCGGTTGCCTTCACCCATGGTGAAGGCCCCTGGTTGTTTGATGAATCGGGCAAGCGCTACCTGGATGCCATTTGCGGCCTGGGTGTGACCGGGTTGGGGCATGCACACCCCGAAGTAACGAAAGTCATCGCCGACCAGGCAGGCCTGCTTTTGCACTGCAGCAACCTGGCGCGCATTCCCTGGCAGGAAAAACTGGCAGAAAAGCTGGCTGCCATTTCCGGTATGGACCAAGCATTTATCTGCAACTCTGGCACAGAGGCAGTGGAATGCGCATTGAAAATCATCCGCCTGGCCGGACATGAACGTGGAATCGACAAACCGGGTGTAATCGTGATGGAAAGCAGCTTCCATGGCCGCACCCTGGCAGCGCTTTCCGCTACCGGCAGCCGCAAGGCCCAGGCCGGCCGAAAAGGTCAGCGAGATCGCTGGCAGGGTCCTCGCCAATCCAAGATGGGCGGTCAGGTGGACAAAGACCGCCACGAACGGCCCGCTTCGCGCGCTTGCTGCGCAACTGCTGGATTCGGCCATGGCCTACGAACTCCTCTC
>JANOGQ010000351.1:0-6057 GCA_031406105.1 Lysobacterales bacterium
TACCCCGCTCGCATTACACCATCCTGCAGAACGTCTGGCTGGCTGATCACCAACAGCCCGTGCACATTGATCACCTGGTGATTTCAGTTTACGGCCTGTTTGCGATCAAGCAGGTCGCCACTGGCGGATTGATTTCCGGTAAACCTGGCGATGCCCGCTGGTTGCGAAGTGGGCTGCGCAAAGAGCAAGTATTTCCTAACCCCTTGTTCGAGTGCCTTAACGAAGTCAAAGCTCTGCGCACGCTGTTGGGCATCGATGCCAGCCTGCTGAATTTCGCCTTGGTGTTTACCGGCCGGGTGAGGTTCAGTACACCCATGCCGATAAATGTAACCCGCCTGGACGGTCTGCCCTTGTTCATTGAGGGCCGTGACAAATTGCTGATCGACTTTGACGACCTGCCCGTTTTGTTGGGGCGTATTCAGGCAGCGCAGCCCGAATTGAGTGAGCGGCGCAACCGCTTCCGGCCTGCGATTTCTTAGGGATCAGACCGCCAGACCGGCCGCGTACCCCGATGACCAGGCCCACTGGAAATTGAAACCACCGAGGTGGCCGGTCACATCCACGACTTCTCCGATAAAGAACAATCCCGGAACGATGGACTCCATGGTTTTAGAAGAAAGGTCCCGCGTATCGACGCCACCCAAAGTCACCTCGGCGGTGCGGTAGCCTTCGGTTCCTGCCGGTTTCAGTTCCCACTGGTTTAATGTCTTTGCCAACGCCAGCAATTGCCGGTCCGGCCAATCGGCCAAGGGACGATCAGCCATTGCCAGCCAGAACAGGGTCTGCAACTCATCCACCAGCTTGTGCGGCAATAGCTGCGCCAGTCGGCTGCGCAACAAGGCATGGGGGTGGTCCTGCTTCCAGCCCGCTAACAGTGCTTCCGCTGGCTGGCCCGGTAACAGATCGATCTGGATACTTTCGCCCGATTGCCAATAGCTGGAAAGCTGCAACACCGCAGGGCCACTGAGGCCGCGGTGGGTGAACAAAAGGTCTTCACGAAATTGTGCCCGGCTGTTGCTGAGCGACACTTCCAGCGATAATCCGGCAAGCCGCTCACACACCGCATGCAGGGAATCGGTAATGGTGAATGGCACCAGGCCTGCTGATCGGGGCAACAGACGCAGGCCAAACTGCTCGGCCAGCGCGTAGCCGAAACCGGATCCGCCGAGGCTGGGAATGGACAGGCCGCCTGTTGCCAGCACCAGCGTTTCGGACTGGAACTGACCCAGGTTGCTTACCAGGCTGAAGCCCTTGTCGGCTTCAAGCAACGATGTTTCACATTGGGTGCGGATTTCCACGCCAGCCTTCTGGCATTCCTGCAGCAGCATAGCCACAATCTGCTTGGCCGAATCCTGGCAGAACAACTGTCCGCTCAGCCCGTTCACGGTTTCCTTCTCAAAATAAGCGATCTGATGCTGCTTCACCAGCTCGACAAAATCCCACTGGGTGTAGCGGCTCAGGGCACTTTTGCAGAAGTGTGGATTGGCCGAAAGAAAGCGTTCCGGGCTGCAATGCAGATTGGTGAAATTGCAGCGACCACCGCCGGACATGAGTATTTTCTTGCCGATCTTGTTGGAACGATCCAGCACCAGCACGCTGCGACCCCGCTGGGCAGCAGTGATGGCGCACATCAGGCCGGCGGCGCCTGCGCCCAGAATGATGCTGTCGTAGTTGGAACTCATAGTTGCAGATTACCTGTTTGGCCACTGCGGTCAAAACAGGGATGATCAGTTGGCGCTTGAGGGTGCTCCTCCGTTACTCTGTTGCCGCCGGCGGACAGGCAAAAGGCGCTACGGGTGGCTCGGGACGATTGATATCTTCCCGTTCCAGCACAGCCATGATGGATGGAAACGGGCGCGGATCAAATTTGGGGTAACCCAGGAAATCAGCCAGCAGGTAAGGCACGCCCTCTGCTTCCAGTGGCCGCAACACCTCGGCTTCCTGCTCGTGATTGCCCAGCATGTTGTGAATCAGCCATTTTCCTGAGTAGTAATTCGCCTGGTAATCATCCAGTCCAGCCAGAATCTGCTCCGCCAACTGCCGATCACCGGCGGCACAGGCTTCACGGGCATCAAACAGCGGCGAGCCTTCCGGCACCAGTACCGCATACTGACGCGCCAGTTTGGCCGCTTCAGCTTTGCGCCCGGCCCACAACAGGGTCCGGTGTGTCTGGTAAACCAGTGTGTTGTTGGTGGGCCATCGCTTCATCGCCGCCAGACCGAAATCGGCCGCTTCAGATGGGTCCATACTGCGATAAGCGGCGTTAATGAAACTACTGGCAGAAAACTGATCGGTTTCGCCCTTGGCCTGCCAGTGACGAAACTCCTTTCGTGCCGCCTCATGCTCCGACAGCATCTGTAGTACGTTCACCAGATCACTCCGGGCCAGTTCGTCGTTGGGTCGCAATTCCAGGTATTGCTCGTACAGCCTCCGCGCCTCGCGCAACTCCAGGTCAACCAGCGCCCGGTTGGCCAGGCTCTTGAAGCGGTCCGCATCCGATTTGGCATTGTCGATGGCAGATTGGATACGCGTGTAGAACTCGGTCAATGCTTCCTGCACCGACAAGCCCGATGAGCCGGTATCGGTACGCGTGGGTGTGAGCTCCACTTTCCAGTACTCCGCCGCGCGCACCTGCGCTTCGGCAAAGCCGGGATCCAAGGCCAGCGCAGCCTCGTAAAGCTCGTAGGCTTCACGATACTTCTTGTTGCCCATGGAGGTAGAGAATGCCTCTGCCTCCAGCTGCAGACCCCGCAGATAGGCCTGGTAGGCTTCCACCGAACTCGTTCCCACCTGCGCCATCTGTTCCAGCGCTGTGGGGTCCATGCTGGTTTCCAGCACCGCTGCGATATTGCGCGCCAGGTCTTCCTGGATGGTGATCATGTCGGTGTTATCGCGGTCATAGGTTTCTGACCACAAGTGGAAACCGTCGTCGGCACGTATCAACTGGGCCGTCACCCGGATGCGATCACCGCCACTGCGAACCGAGCCTTCGAGGATATGCGCCACGCCCAGCTCCCTGGCAATTTCGGTCAGGGACAGGGTTGAGCCGCGATACTGGAATGACGAGGTGCGGGCTGTTACCGAAAGATCGGGCACCTTCACCAGTGCATTAAGGATTTCTTCCGCCAGCCCATCAGCAAACCACTGCTGGTCCTGGGCCTGCGACAAATCGGCGAATGGCAATACTGCGATGGATTTATCAGGCGGTTTGCTGGCAGCGGGTTCGGGAGTATCCAATACTGCGGGTGCTTCCTGCACAACTGTGGCCGGCTCAGCGCCATTGTCCGATGGCGCATCCGATGAGGAATACCAACGCTCCAATCCCATTAAAACAATAACGGCTAACAGAAAGCCGATGATGGCGATATCCAGTTTACGGCCGGTTTTGTGGGTAATGGACTGTGCGCGGTCGATTGCGGATTCGCGCTTGACACCCTCGGGAGTCAGTTCAAATGCCCAGGCCAGGAACAAAGCTACCGGAAGTCCCAGTGCCACCAACAGGGCAAGTGCCTGAATCACCCAGTTGGGGGCGTCGATCAGGTCGAGTGCGAAGCCAGCAGCCTGCAGTAACAGCCAGCCCATCAGCAGGTAAGCAATGCCCACCCGAACTACGTTGCGGCGTTTGAGTTCTTCGAAGAAGCTCATGAGAGAGGTGCAGTCGTCATTGTTTCTAGTGGCCTGTAACAGCCAAATCGGCAGCGCCTGGCTCGGTCTGACGGCGCCTGGCTTGGTCTTCATTCGGCCGATAGCTATGGCTATCGGCCTCACTCCAGACCGGCGCCAGACACCGCCATCCCTTCGCCATGCTACTCCCACTTTGACTGTTACAGGCCACTAGTGCCGATGAAAATCAACGACTATTCTGACACAAGCATCAAGCAGTAAATGCAAAAGGGCTATTTGTACCCTGCTGCCTGCAGCGAAAAAAGCCGGGCATAGCGACCATCGAGTCGCATCAGTTCCTCGTGACTGCCGCGTTCCATGATCCGTCCACCTTTGCCATCGTCATGGATCACCACGATCTGGCTGGCCATGCGCACGGTGGAAAAGCGGTGTGAGATCAGAATGGCAATACGATTTTCCGTGAGCTTGCGGAAGTGCTCAAAAATCGTCGCCTCGGCTGCTGCATCCATCGCGGCGGTGGGTTCATCCAGCACAAGAACGTCGGCTTCCTCGCGCATGAAAGCACGGCTCAAAGCGATTTTCTGCCACTGCCCACCCGATAACTCCACGCCACCCTTGAACCACTTGCCGAGTTGCGTGGAATAATTTTCTGGCAAGCGCGAGATGACTTCATCCGCCATGCCTTTGACTGCAGCGGTTTGCCAGCGCTCTTGCTCATCGAAATGCCGCACATCGCCCACGCCGATGTTTTCACCCACCATGAACTGGTAACGGGCGAAATCCTGGAAGATCACGCCAATGCGTTGCCGCAGGCGCTCTTCGTCCCACTCCTCAAGGTTAAGCCCATCGAGCAGGATGCGCCCGGAATCGGGGCGATAGAGCCGGGTCAATAATTTGATCAGGGTGGTTTTACCGGCGCCATTCTCGCCCACCAGGGCCAGCGACTCACCCGGCCGGATGTGCAGGTCGATATCCACCAGAGCAGGATGACTGGCATCGGGGTAAGTGAAGCTGACTTTCTCGAAACGGATGCCATCCTTCGCATCGGGGCCCGTCGTTTTGCCCCCGGCTTTACTGCCAGTGGGTCGCGCAGGCGGGGTTTCCAGGTATTCATACAAAGTGGAGAGGTAAAGGTTGTCCTCGTACATGCCACCGATGGCGGTGAGGCTGGCAGCAACGGCTGATTGTCCCTGGCGGAACAGCATCAGGTACATGGTCATCTGCCCCAGGGTAATGCGGCTCATCATGGCCGTTACCGCGATCCAGGCATAAGCACCGTAAAGAGCCACGGTGCCGATCAGGCCCAGCACGAAACCCCAGCCATCGCGGCGAATGGACAGGTCGCGATCGCGATGGTACAGCTCGGTGAAAATATCCTTATAGCGTTGCAACAGCAGCGGGCCCAGGCCATACAGCTTGACCTCGGGTGCATTGTCTTCGCGGGCAATCACGGTTTCGAGATAGATCTGCATGCGGGTAGACGGCGAGCGCCAGCGAAACAGCGAAAACGCCTGGTCTGAAAAACGTGTCTCGGCAATGAATGAAGGCAACCCTGCCAGCAACAGAATTAAAACCGCCCAGGGTGAGAACTGCACCAGCAACAGGCCGAAGCTGGTAAGTGACACCAGGTTCTGTGCCAGGCCAAAAGTGCGGTTGACCAGGGATAGAGGCCGGGTGGAGGCTTCGCGACGTGCGCGGGTGAGTTTGTCATAAAACTCAGAGTCCTCGAATTGCGCCAGCTCCAGGGTCAGGGCTTTTTCCAGGATCATGACATTGACTCGCTGCCCCAACTGCGCGCGCAGCAGGGATTGACAAAGGGAAATACCGCGTTGCGCGCCGGCCAGCAAGGCGACGATGCCGGCTTCGATCCCGACCAGCAGCATCACCGGTTCAGCGATGGGCCAGATGGCTGTGTTGCCTGTTGTGCTGGCGGCACTGGCTTCCGAGTAAAGCCGCGTGGCGGCCACTACACCATCGATGATCAGGGCGCCAACCCAGGCCATGGCAGCAGGCAATACACCCGCCATCACGGTCAGCACTCCGAGCACAATAGTCAGGCTGCGGCTGGTGCTCCACACCAGTTCCAGAGCGCGGCGGCTGAAACGGAATACGCCGAGGAAGCTTTGGCGCTGTCCATCCGGGCTTTGTTGGGCGGGTTGGATGTTGTTCATGGCCCACTAACATGGAGGCAATCGAGTGCGGTGGCAAGCGTGAGGATGCACAGTGTTAGTGTTGTTTGGGTCCATTTTGCAGGAGGTAGCGTAGCTGACGACGTTCCGGCTTCCAGTCGCGAGCAAGGCTCGCTCCTACAGGGGGGGAAGCTTCAGGGCTTTGCGGGACAGATTGACTATATAGCGCGCGGCATTCACGCCAGGGCGATCTGGCAGGTAAACAATGTCAATCGACTCGCCTTCGTCGTATTCAGTGTAAATT
>JANOGQ010000428.1:0-3206 GCA_031406105.1 Lysobacterales bacterium
GGCAACCAGCATGCCCAGAGCAATAAACGCACCAGCGGGCAACAGCGCCAACAAGAAACCGGAATAGTCGCTGATCAGCACCAGCTCCAGGGCGCTGGCCCAGGAGCCCAGCATCAGTTCCGCCTGGCGCAGCAGAGTGCCAAAGCCCAGCAGTTCCCGCAGTGCTCCCAATGCCAGCAAAGCGAGGCAAAACCCCAGGCCAGTCGCCACACCGTCCGCTGCCGCGGCCAAAGGCCGGTTGCGGGCGGCAAAAGCTTCGGCGCGGCCTATGATGGCGCAATTGGTGACAATCAGCGGGATGAAGATACCGAGTATGCGGTAGAGATCGTGAAACCACGCCTGCATCAGCAACTGGATAACGGTGACCACAGAAGCAATGATGACTACATAGGCTGGTATGCGGATTTCCGGACGCAATAAAGGCCGCGCCAGCGACACGCAGACATTGCTTATCGTCAGCGTCAGCAGGGTTGCCAAGCCCAGTCCCAGGGCATTGATCACGGTATTGCTCACCGCCAGCAGGGGGCATAATCCCAACAAGGCTACCAGGCCGGTATTCTGATGCCATAGTCCATCGGCAAATATCTGCCTGTAACTGACCTGATTATTTGCCCCAGTTTGGCTCATTCTGAGGTCGCCCCGCTAGCCGGCGTTGTGAATAGTTCCTGCTGGTGCTGCTGGAAATAAATGAGTGCGCGCTTGACCGCATTAACCACAGCGCGGGGTGTGATAGTGGCGCCGGTCATCTGGTCAAAAACCCCGTCATCGCGACGTACAGCCCACTGTTCCAATGCCGGTTGCTGCAGTGATTTGCCATTGAAAGCCAGTATCCAATTACTGCGCTCAACTTCAATTCCGTCGCCCAGGCCGGGGGTTTCCTGGTGTGAGGTCACCCTGACCCCGGTCACGCGGCCTGCTACATCAATGCCCACCAACAGATTGATGCGGCCGTTGTAACCATCCATGGCGGCAAAGCGCAGGATTACCGCCACCGGCTTACCTTGTTTGCGTGCCCGGTAGGCAGTAACCACCTGCTCTCGTGGAAATGCCGTTGAGTCGCTGAACTGGAAATAGTCCTGGTGCATGGCATTGTCATGCAGATTTTCAGGAATGATCTGCTGCAGTTGCTGCAGCACTACGCGTTGCTCCTGCTCAGTAATTCGATCACGCGTCAGACTATTCACCGAAGCCAGCAAGGCAGTACCCATGATGACCACCAGGCCCAGTGCCAGCGCACTGCGCCAGGGTTGAGAGCTTGAAGTCATTGAGGGTTTATTTTCCATAGTAGCGGGGCATGGTGTATCGATCGATCAATGGCGCTGCCATATTCATCAGCAAAACAGCAAAGGCCACACCGTCCGGATAAGCTCCCCAACGACGAATGATCAGGGTGAGTACGCCAACACCCGCGCCGAATAACAGCCGGCCCCGATTACTGGTACAGCCACTGACCGGATCAGTGGCGATGAAAAATGCGCCCAGTATCAGTGCGCCTGAAAACACATGTTGTAGGGGCGAAGGGTTGCTGCCGGAATCAATCAGGTATGCCAGCAGGCCCAGCAACACCACGCTGCCTATCATGGTGACCGGTACCTGCCAGGAAATGATGCGGCGCCATAACAGCCACAATCCGCCCAGTGCATACCAGTTGGCTATCCACTCCCAGCCACGACCGCCAAAGTCACCGAAGATCGCGGAATTATGGATTTCCTCCATGGTCAGGCCGGCATTGATGCCGCTGCGCAAGGTATCAAGTGGCGTGGCCTGGCTGACAGCATCCCACGCCAAAGGCAGGGATAACTGGCCGCTGAGGATGGTCATGATGCTGTCCCACAGGGCAACGGTCCAGCGGTCGGGGGCGGTTGCAGGTAACCATTGCGTCATGGCTTGTGGGAAGCAGATTAATACCACCACATAGCCGATCATGGCGGGGTTGAACACATTGTGACCCAGGCCGCCATACAGGTGTTTGGCAATAACAATGGCAAAAAACATGCCCACCAGCGCAATCCACCAGGGCACCAATGGTGGCAAGCAAAGGGCAAATAACACGGCAGTGACTACCGCACTGCAATCGGATAAATGAGTACGCAGCGGCTGCTTGCGGATTTTCAGCATGGCAGCTTCAAAGGCCAGGGCGAACGCAATTGCCAACAAAATCTGCAGCAGAATACCGGGACCGAAAAACCACAAGTGTGCCGCTATGCCTGGCAGCAGGGCGTATAACACCTGCTGCATGACCGCAGCCACGGAATTGCTGGCCGGAATATGCGGTGCGTGGCCCGTTGCAAATTTACGCGTCATCAGGCCTTGTCATCCTGCACGGAGTGGTGGTCCCGATGATCAACAGCCGGCGTTTCAGTGGTGTCCAGCAGAGTTTGCTGCGCAGATCGCTGCTGCACTCTTTGCAAGGCAGCAGCAATCTTTTCCTGCTGGCCCTGCTGGCCCTGCTGGTTCTGCAAGTTCCGTTTTTTTTCTTCCAGCTGGCTTTCACGACTCTGCTGAATGCTGTCAAGGCGCTGTTCTCGTGCTTCAAAACGTCGCCTGGCCAGCTCCGCGGCTTGCTTCTCCTGGGCCAGAATCCGCCATTCCGATTTGCCAAAACGGAACCACTGGGTGAGGGGAATGTGACTGGGACAGACCAGGTCGCAGCAAGCGCATTCGATACAGGCAGCCAGGCCATGTTTTGCAGCATCATCGAACAAACCATGACGCAAATCCCACTGCAACTGCTGTGGCAGCAGCACGGCAGGGCAGACCCGCGCACATTCGCCACAACGTATGCACGGCAATTCTTCATGCTCGCTGGCCACATCGGCATGATTGAGCACCAGTATGCAATTCGCTGCTTTGATCACGGGATTGGCATCAGAAGACAGGGCATAACCCATCATAGGTCCACCCAGCAGCAAGCGAGCCGCATCCTGGTTGTAACCGCCACATTGCTCAATCAGGTCACTGATGGGTGTGCCCAGCAGGACCAGCAGATTGGCGGGCTGCTTCACGCCATTGCCAGTGACGGTGACGATGCGCTCTAGCATTGGTTTTCCGTCGATAACAGCATCAGCTGCAGCGGTTGCGGTGGCAACGTTTTGGCACAGCAGGCCCAGGTCGGCCGGATACTGACCCTGGGGAATCTCAAGACCTGTGAGCACCTGTATCAGTTGCTTTTCACCGCCCTCAGGATAAATGGTGGTCACCTTGAC
>JANOGQ010000448.1:0-6632 GCA_031406105.1 Lysobacterales bacterium
CAGGCACCGCAATCGCCTTCAGCGCAACCTTCCTTGGTGCCTTTACGATTCATTTTGCCGCGCAACCAGTCGAGTACCGTGGTTTGCGGGTCGCAGGCGCTGATTTCCTGCAACTCATGGCCCAGCAAAAAGCGGATGCTGTGCTGCATCAGCTGCCTCTGTAAGTGCTGTAGCCGTAGGGCGAAATCAGCAGGGGCACATGGTAATGCTGCTTCGTGTCGGCAATTCCGAAACGTATCGCAACCTGATCCAGGAAGGGCGGATCCGTCAACTCCACGCCCTGCTGTCTGAAATAGTCGGCAACATGGAAGATCAGCTCATAGCGGCCAGCCTGCATGGATTCCTTATCCAGCAAAGGTGCAGGGCAGCGGCCATCCGGGTTGGTATGGCCACTGAGCAACTCCAGCCGGCCATTATCAAGGCGGAACAAGCGGTACAACACAGCCTGCGCGGGTTTGCCGGTCGAGGTGTCGAGTACATGTGTGGTCAGTCCGGTCATGCTCTTGATTCCCAATGAATTCCTGCCAGCCATTATGCAGGCCATGATGCTGCCGTATTGCAGAAAGACACCTGCCTGCAGTATGTTGGCGGCTTGGACAGGAAGTATACAACTCAATGAGCCCCACTTATCCCCGGGACCTGGCGGGATACGGCGCCAAGCCGCCACAAGCAGACTGGCCCCAGGGTGCACGCATTGCCTTGCAATTGGTGCTCAACTATGAGGAAGGCGGCGAGAATTGTGTACTGCATGGCGATTCTGCCTCGGAATCTTTCCTCTCAGACATCATCGGCGCCGATGCCCGGATCGGCGTGCGGCACATGAGCATGGAATCGCTTTATGCCTATGGCAGCCGCGTAGGCGTGTGGCGTTTGCATCGATTGTTTGAAACCTACCAGGTTCCGGTGACGGTTTTTGCTGTGGGCATGGCGGCCGAGCGCAATCCGGAACCGATACGTGCATTGTATCAAGCCGGCCACGAAATCTGCTGCCACGGCTACCGCTGGATTGATTACCAGCACCTTGACGAGAATACTGAACGCAAGCACATGCAGCAGGCAGTGACAGCCCTACAGAACATCACTGGCGAGCGACCTCTGGGCTGGTATACCGGGCGCAGCAGCCCCAATACCCGCAAGCTGGTGGTGGAAGATGGCGGCTTTCTGTACGACGCTGATGACTATTGCGATGACCTGCCCTTCTGGGATCAGCAATACGGCAAACCGCATCTGGTCATTCCCTACACCCTGGATGCCAACGATATGCGTTTCGCCACCGCCCAGGGTTTCAATACCAGCGAGCAGTTTTACCAGTACCTCAAAGACAGTTTTGACGTGCTCTACGCCGAAGGAGTGCGCACGCCGCGCATGATGTCGGTGGGCCTGCATTGCCGCCTCGTTGGGCGGCCGGGGCGCTTTGCAGCGCTGGAGCGTTTTATCAAATATGTTCGATCCTATGATGATGTCTGGTGGTGCCGCCGGGTTGACATAGCCCGCCACTGGCATGCCCGACACCCCTGCAAATTTGACCCGACAGAGGCGGGAGATTGATGGCCATTGAACCCAGTGATATGGACCGGGAAGAGTTCATGGAAATTTTCGGACCGGTGTTTGAGCATTCCCCCTGGATAGCCGAAGACGTATGGAACGATGGCGTGGAAATGCGCCACGACACTGTACCTGGCATGCATGAAGCCCTGTGCAATGAAATTCGCCGTGCTTCTGATGAAGCCAAGCTGGAATTGCTTAAGGCACACCCCGAACTGAAGGCCATACAGGCTGATCATGATCTGACTTCCCATTCACATGGCGAACAGCTGCGATCCGGGCTTGATGAGTGCAGCGCCGTGGAAAAAGCGGAATTTGACACGCTGAATAAGGCCTACCGGGAGAAATTCGGTTTTCCTTTCATTCTTGCCATCAAGGGTTTCCACCGTAAACAGATCCTGGAGATTTTCCGGCGCCGGCTGGAGCACAGCCGTGAGGAGGAATTCCAGACTGCTTTGGCTCAGGTCATGAAGATTGCGCTGTTCCGGCTGCAGGATATTTTTGAGTGACAGCCATCACGGCTTCTTCGCGGCCTGCGTTCACAGACCAGTACATCGACCTGGCACAGCCGCGCCTGGGCGCGCGTGTGCTGTGCGCCACAGATGACTTCTTCGCCGCCAAAGAGCGCTTGATTGATCCGGCGCCGCCGGTGTTCATTGACGGCAAGTATGACGACCATGGCAAGTGGATGGATGGCTGGGAAAGCCGTCGCAAGCGCACGCCGGGGCATGACTGGTGCATCGTCCAGCTTTGTCCCGGTGTGATCCACGGCATCGAAATCGACACGGCTTTTTTTACCGGTAATTTTCCACCACAGGCTTCATTGGAAGTCTGTCATAGCCACTCACCGCCCGATGAAAGCACGACTTGGACCGAGCTGCTGCCGCGCATGAATTTGCAGGGCAATTCCAGGCACCATATTGCCATCGACGACAAACGCCCCTGGACCCATGCGCGTCTGCACATTTATCCCGACGGCGGCGTGGCCCGCCTGCGCCTGTATGGCGTGGCGGCCTTTGACTGGAATACGGTTCATTCGGGCGAACTGGCTGATTTGCTGGCTATGGAACATGGCGGCCGGGCTCTGGCCTGCAATGATATGCATTATGGTCATATGTCGAATCTGCTGGCACCGGGTGATGGCCTCAACATGGGCGATGGCTGGGAAACCCGTCGTCGTCGGGAGCCTGGCAATGACTGGGTGATACTCAAACTGGGCCATGCCGGTTGTGTGCGTCGTATTCTGGTCGACACCGCTCATTTCAAGGGCAATTACCCGGCACGCTGTTCACTGCATGGCGCTTTGCTGGAAGGCCAGGCGGATGATCGGGTCAACGCAGCTGGGGATTATTGGCGACCTGTACTGCCACCGGTAGAACTGGGGCCGGACCAAAAACAGGTGTTCGAAATGGAAGTGCTGGACGCAGGTCGCATCAGCCATGTGCGGCTGGATATCTACCCTGATGGTGGCGTCAGCCGCTTGCGCCTTTATGGCGACTGGCGATGTTAGGGGTCAGAGTGAAGGGACAGAGTAAACCTGCGCAAACAATAGAACGTCTGTTTACTCTGTCCCTTTACTCTGACCCCACAGCTTAGAGCAGCGAAATGAATTTTAACTCGGACCCCAAATACCCTAAGCCGCGGCCTCTGGTTCCTCAAGCCCTGACAGCCGAGGCTTTTGCGGAATTTGGCGACGTGATCAGCACAGAACATTCAGCCAGCGAGCTCATCAACGAAGGCAACACCGAGAAATTTGGTGATCTGGCCGGAATTGATACCGATGCCGAAGGTGGCAGAACTGCGGTGCATATCTATCGGAGCCAGCCGCGGACTTTGCCGCTGCGCATCGGGGTGATGGAAAGACATCCACTATCCAGCCAGGCCTTCATGCCGCTGCACAGTAATCCTTTCCTGGTGATCGTGGCCCCGGCGGGCGAAGAGCCGGAGCCAACAGCGGTGCGGGCATTTATCAGCGATGGCCAACAAGGGGTCAACCTCAGGCGTGGCACCTGGCATCATTTCCAGGTGTCATTGCAGGAAGTATCAGATTACCTGGTGATTGATCGCATGGGGCCCGGGGCCAATTTCGAAGAGCGGCAGCTCAGCCCCCCACTCTTTATCCTGGGGGCAGAGTAAAGCCCCTGGAACTGCTGACTTATTTCGTCCCCACTCTGTCCCTTGACTCTGACCCAACAATTCCACAATTCAGAACTCAAGCCAGCTTTTGATAGGCCTCCAGAGTGAGGAAAGCGGCGAAATCATCGTTCAGCACCAGATGGTCGAGCAATGTTGCTGCGGTGTGAAGATTCTTTGATTCCTGACCCTTAAATTTGCCTGCCAGATGATCCACCACATGGGATCGTGCAGATCGGTAAGCCGTGGCATCAATCTTCCTGCCGTCCTGCATTTTGGCTTTGGGATGGCGTATCCATTGCCACAACTGCGCGCGTGAAATCTCTGCAGTAGCCGCATCTTCCATCAGGTTGTCGATGGGTACGCAACCATTGCCACCCAGCCAGGCTGCCAGGTACAGCAGAGCCACTCGGATATTGGAGCGGAAGCCTTCTTCGGTGATCGTGCCATTAACCGGTTTGAGCAGATCGGCTGCAGCCACATTCACGTCTTCACGCAAACGGTCACGCTGGTTGGCTGTTGGCATCACGGCATCGAATTCTGCCCGTGCCAGGGCTTCGAGGCCGGGATGAGCCACCCAGGTGCCATCATGCCCTGCCGTTGCTTCCCGCCGTTTGTCCGCTTTGACCTTGGCTATGGCCGCCTGGTTGGCAGCCTCATCGCCCTTGATGGGAATTTGCGCCGCCATACCCCCCATGGCCATGGCACCGCGCCGGTGGCAGGTTTTGATCAGCAACAACGAATAAGCATTGAGAAAACCCTTGTCCATGGTGATCTGTGAGCGATCGGGCAACAGGTAGTCGGGTTGATTACGCAAAGTTTTGATGTAGCTGAAAATATAATCCCAGCGGCCACAGTTCAAACCCTGGATGCGGCAGCGCAGTTCGTAGAGGATTTCATCCATCTGGAAGGCGGCCGGCAGGGTTTCGATCAATACCGTCACTTTCGCTGTGCCTACTCTCAGGCCCAGCTGCTCTTCCGACCAGCTGATCACCTCATTCCACAAGCGTGCTTCAAGATAGTGCTCCATCTTGGGCAGGTAGAAAAAGGGATGAATACTCCGCTCGGCCAGTACAGCGTGGTTGTGAAACAGGAACAAACCAAAATCAAACAGTCCACCGGGTATGGGGTGCTCACCCAGCAAAACATGTTTTTCGTCCAGATGCCAGCCACGTGGCCGCACCATCAGCAGGGCCGGTTTCTCATTCAACCGGTATACCTTGCCCGCTCCGGTATCGAACTCGATGCTCCCCTCAACTGCATCCCTGAGGTTGATCTGCCCTTCTATGCAATTTACCCAGGTCGGTGCATTGGCGTCTTCAAAATCCGCCATGAAAACCTGTGCGCCTGAATTGAGTGCATTAATCACCATTTTGCGACTGACCGGCCCGGTGATTTCGGTGCGCCGGTCCAGCGCTTCAGGCGGCAGTTCAGCCACTTTCCAGTCGCCTTCGCGCACAGGTTTGGTTTCTGCCAGGAAATCCAGCGGCTTGCCACCATCCAGTGCTGCCTGGCGGGCGACTCGTTCGGCCAACAGACGGTCACGCTCGGGAGTGAATCGCGCAGCCATGCCAGCGAGAAATGCCAGCGCTTCGGGGGTCAGTATTTCATCCTGACCTGCTGATGTGGCGTTAATGGTCAGGCCTGCTGAGGGTGCAGAACTTGCGGATTGCTTCTGGTTACTCAAAAGAAGGGTCCTTTGGATTCAACAATCAAGGCTGCGTTGGGAAGAATGCAGGTCTACTGTGGAAACATCAAAGCTAACGCCTACATCCGGCCGAGTCAACGTCAACAACTAAATAGGGGGTCCCCTCTTCCCTCAATTGCGTTCCCCAAGGGACGGCCTATACTGACGCGCACATCTGCGTCGTTCAAAGTGCGGAGGAAGCATCCATGTTTCAGCGCGTGTCCTGGTACCGGTTTGGCATGCAGCTTACCGGAATTCGCTCCTCCCGAAACTGGCCTGGTGGCTAGAGTACTTCGTGCAAAAATTCTTCGCGGAACTTAAGCGCCGCAACGTCTATAGAGTCGCGATTCTCTTCGGCATCGGCGCATGGCTGATCATGCAAATCGTCTCCGTCATGTTTCCGGCACTTCATCTGCCGGACTGGACTGTAACGCTGGTCGCCGCCCTGCTCCTGTTACTCGCCCCCCTGGTCCTGATTTTCTCTTGGGTTTTCGAGGTGACCCCTGAAGGGCTCAAACGCACCGCGGACATCGCGCCCGAACATTCGGTGACTCACCACACCGGCCACCGCATGGAAAGGATCATTCTCTCGGTGCTGATCCTGGCCATCGGTCTGCTGCTTTATCAGTTGTTTATCCACAACCCTGAACAGACACATTCAACCGCCACCGGCGTTCCGGCTGGCGCGTCAAATGTTGCCGCGACGGGTAACTTCAAATCTGTTGCAGTCCTCCCATTCGTTAACATGAGCAACGACCCCGATAACGAGTTTTTCTCGGACGGTATTTCAGAAGAACTGCTGAATGCCCTGGTCAAACTCAAAGGCCTGAGGGTGCCGTCACGCACATCATCTTTTGCATTCAAGGGCAAAGTCATGGACATGGCTGACATCGGCCGTGCGCTCGAGGTGGACCATATCGTTGAAGGCAGCGTGCGTAAGTCAGGTAACCGTGTCCGCGTAACCGCACAACTGATCGATTTGGGCAACGATTCGCACATCTGGTCGCAGACTTACGACCGGGAGCTGGTAGATATATTTGCCGTACAGGATGAAATTGCCCGCGGAATCGCGGAAGCCCTGGAAATTCATCTCGGCCTCGGCGAGGGCGAGCACCTGGTTACGCAGAGCACCGGTAATATTCAGGCTTACGAGTTGTTCCTGCGGGCCGGGCAGTTATGGCAACTACGCCGGAGGGAGGCAGTCACCAATGCACAGGCGCTGCTGCTGCGCGCCATTGACCTGGACCCTGATTTCGCCCAGGCCTGG
>JANOGQ010000456.1:0-2552 GCA_031406105.1 Lysobacterales bacterium
AGCAACCAACCTCCTTCGCTCATGGTGAGTCTCACCACCAAGAAGGAATCTCGCTGGCCGTCCGCCTGCTTTCATGCGAGCTTCACTGCTTCTGAAATGGCCAAGGCCATCGTCGGTATTGCGGGGTCATTTACATAGACCGATTTCATGGCAAGTTGTTGAACATTGAATTGTCTGAAGAATACTTCGATCGCTTCAGGAAACGCTGGCCTGTCCTCCGCGGACAATTCGGTTTGGTCAACAAACGTTGCGGCTTCGTCAATTCGTCCAGAGAGCGCGTCAGGCCCCGATTTGCCTTGGCCGGAGTCGAGGGCCGTGCCAGGTCCGCCCATAGTGACACCCGTGATGCCACCAAGGCCACCGCCACCAGCGGGAACGGAGCCAGCCCCAGGAACGGGGCGAGCACCGGGAGCACCAGGGAGACCGGAGCCGGCACCGGCACCACCGGGCGGGTTATTAAGGGATTGGAACGACTTGAAATCCTGCGAGCCTGATTTGGTCTTGTCGGAGTCGTTGAGCGCGTCGTACCCCGACTTGGGACTGACACCAAAACCATGGGGACCGTCACCAGGACCGCCACCGGGATTTCCCACTTCCAATCGAACTTCGACATCGCGTTGAGCAACCACATCACCATCAACGGTCACTTCGCCGCGGCTCAGCACAAACAATTGCGACCTCACCGGGCGATCCTCAGTTGTGCACAAACCCGCAGTTTCGTCTGCTGCGGAGCACGGATAAACATCAGCCAGGCAGTACATACGCTGTTTGAGGGTGGCGCCGCCTACGCTACCCATGTCCCTCCATTGGGTTGCTTCAACCTCCGGGGTATCAGGATCATCCCAGCCTTCGTGGCCTGTGGCACCACATAAATCATCGTCACCGTCATCACGATAGGTATCGAAGAAATTGATGGCGTTATTGGCTCCGGCAGAAGCCGCTTCAAAAGCCAGGGTCTGCAGGCGGATATTGCCTGCACTGCGCTCCTGTACGTGGGTGCTGTTGTAACCGGCTACGCCGAGTATCACCAACACGAACATCAAAAGCAGGCTAAGGATCAGTGCGACCCCCTTTTGCTGCCTGAATGATGGATTGCTATTCATAATGCTTATTCCTCTTCAGCGAAGACATGTTCGTTCATACGATCCAGGACGACATTGCGGAATGCAGCTGTCAGTTCGATCGAGCGGTTATCAAAATTGCCTGTGCCATCCTGCGCCCGAAGCCCCTCGAACTGCATGGCAACCCGCACGCCAATGCAGGCATCATCAAAATTGTCGATCAGGTCACAGTCACAAACGGTAGTACCATCCGGACAGATTTTCTGGAAAGCGAGCCCCGTCAGGCCGCCAACGAGCGCAACCGGGTCTTCGAAATCTACGTCAGTAATCAGGGTATCGTCACCTTGTTCCACTGACCTACCCTGGCAAATCAGATCACCGGTATCGGCATCCAGAGAGTATTGGTTTTCGATCAGGCGAAACTCTTCAAAGGCCTGTGAGCAATGCCCACGCCCGGCATAACGGACTCGCAGAACATCGCCATCGCCCTCTATTTCTGCATATTCCTCACGAATCTGGATTTCATGGCCGACACTCAGTGTAGTTTCGTCACGAAAGCCGGCATTACGGATATCGCGTATGAGGTAATCCGAAGCAAAGCGCACGTTTTCCTGGATGCGCGAAAGCTGGCCGGTATCCAGAAAAGTTGCCCGACTGGATAAGTGCATCACGAGAATGCCGCCCACCAAAAACAGGCACATCACCAGAGCGACCAACAATTCGACCAGGGTCAAACCAGATTGCCGCCTGTTCATCACGCTGCCCTGCATTGAATGCGAACGTTGTAGGCAAAAGATTCTGTTGTGGCTTCGGTGTCGCCAAAGCGCGACTCACCCCAAGTCATAGTGACGGGAATCAATACCACTGTGGGAACAGAAGTATCTGCTGTTCCTGGCGTAATGGTCAGATTCGGAACCTTGAGCAAATTTGCCGAAGACCAATCCCAATCCCCACCCGCTGCTGAACGATTCCAATGAGTGGCCAGGTCAGTGGCTGCCCCGGCAATGGTGCTGCCATCGCACAACAACAAATTATCGTTGTCGGCCAGCCTCAGCCACAAGCGCTCTTCAAAATCCATGGCGACGGTGGTTGCCAGGGAGCGGAAATGGGAGGAATGCGCGTACTGCATGGAGCTCAGCTGCATGGCGGCCAGGCCTGTCAACCCAATGGTCAACACCGCCAACGCGATCATCACTTCAATCAGCGTAAAGCCATTTCTCATTTTTGAAGTCTTTTTGAGCATGGTTGTTCTCTTGGTGGATTTGCTGTCGGCGATGTTCATAAGCATTCCGTTCCGTTACAGGCCACAGCACAGGAACTGACTTGACCCGTGGCGGTGATGTCGATACGACGGTGCTGGCTATTGCCGCTGCATTCTGCGTGCTTCAGAAAAATGGTTTCAGGAGTCCAGACATCGTCCTCATCGCGAATGTAGCCTCGATTGTTGAACACGATTGTATCCACGCCGTCTTCAAGCACGCTCAAAGTTAC
>JANOGQ010000377.1:0-2432 GCA_031406105.1 Lysobacterales bacterium
GCAAGCTGCTCTCGGTGCCGTAGTGCATGACCGCGCTCCCTATGGCGCAGTATGCGAGCAATACTTCGAATACTTGCGAGCCGGGCATGCGGCTTCCGGAAAGCCCGTCTTCCTGGTATCCAATCGCCAGGGAAGCGGAGCTGATCCACAAGTGCAGGAAAACACCCGCCTGGGTTTCCCCGTCCTCGACGGCCTGCGTTCCTTTCTGGTGGGCACCCGCTGCCTGCTGGCATTTCGCGACTTTCAGGCACAGATTGCAGAACATGGATTGCCCACCCGGGAACCGCTGCTGACCGAAGAGCAGGAAATCGCCGCGCAACGCTGGGCTGGCCACCTGTCAAATGGCGCAACCCTGGATGAATTCGAAAGCCTGCTGCTCTTGCGGGATTTCGGCATTCCGGTGAACCCCTCTGGTCTGGCCAACAATGAAACAGAACTTGTACAAGCCGCTGAACAACTGGGCTTTCCACTGGCGCTGAAATCAGCCCAACCCGGCCTTTTGCACAAAAGCGATCAGGGTGGCGTCAGACTCAATATTCACAACATCGCCGAACTGACTGCCGCTTATCAGGAAATGTCACATCGGCTGGGGCCCCGCGTTCTGCTATCTCCCATGGCTGCGCCGGGCGTGGAGATGGTGTTGGGTGTAGTTCGGGATGAACAATTTGGCCCCCTGCTGATGCTGGGTTTCGGTGGAATCTACGTCGAAACACTCAAGGATGTGGCTTTTGCCTTGCCACCCTTCAGTCCGGATGCCGCTCGTAAACTGCTCGATGGATTGAAGTTGCGGGCTCTGCTGAACGAGGCGCGCGGTCGCGCAGCCGTGGATATCGATGCCTACTGCGCAGCTGCGGCACAGCTCTCGCAACTGGCAGCCAGGCTGGCAGATTGCATCAGCGAAGTTGATATCAATCCCATCATGGTAGGAGTATCGGGTTGTGTCGCCCTGGATGCGCTGGTTTCCGGGTACTGCCCAAATGAGCCAGCGACACACTGAGCTTTTGTCAGAAAGTTTCTGGAAAAGCTGGCGGCCATGACGACGGCCATGACGACGGCGATGACGACGAATTGGATGGCCAGCGTGAATTTTGGGTACCATCCGGCAAGCGGCCACCGTAGGCCACCTGACACACACTAGGAGGAAACCACATGAATCTCGCAGCATTGGAAAACTACGATCTGGCCAGCTGGCAAAAAACCGCCAGCAAGCAACAGCAGCACATCGAAACCCGTTTGTTCATCAATGGGGAGTTCGTCGACGCCAAAAAAGGTGGACGCTTTGTCACCACCAATCCCGCCAATGGTGAAGTGCTGGCCGAAATGTCTGCCGGCACCGGGGAAGACATTGATCGCGCCGTGGCCGCCGCCCGCAAAGCCTTTCGCTCCGGCGTCTGGTCGCAGATGGCGCCGCGCGAGCGCATGGAGGTTTTATACCGCTTTGCCCAGCTGATTGACGAGAATTCAGAACAGCTGGCCGTGCTGGAAACCCTCGACATGGGCAAGCCCATTGGCGACGTGATCGCCCAGGATCTGCCCGCGGTGATCTCGACCATCCAGTTCATGGCTGAGTGCATAGACAAGATTGATGGTTCCGTCACCAATACCGACAAGGACGCAGTGCACCTGGTGCTGAAAGAGCCGCTGGGAGTTGTTGGCGCCATTTCACCCTGGAACTACCCGCTGTTGATGGCTGCCTGGAAGATCGCACCGGCCCTGGCTGCAGGCAATACCGTGGTACTTAAACCCGCCGAACAGTCGCCCATGAGCGCCTTGCATCTGGCCCGCTTGTTCATGGAAGCCGGTGGCCCGGCGGGTGTTTTCAATGTGGTGAACGGGCTGGGAGAAATCGCCGGCAAAGCACTGGCCCTGCACAACGATGTAGCCAAAATCAGCTTCACCGGTTCCACTGAAGTTGGCAAACTGATTTTGCAGTACGCCGGCCAGTCGAACATGAAACGGGTGGGCCTGGAATGCGGCGGTAAATCGCCGCAGATTTTCATGGGTGATCTGCCCGACATGGAGCGTGCGGTGTCTGCTGCCTATAACGGCATTTTCGCCAATATGGGCGAAGTCTGCAGTGCTGGCTCAAGGCTGCTGGTGGAACGTACCGTGTACGACGAATTCATCGAAAGATTTATTGCTGAAGGCCAGCACGCTTACCAGCCCGGCGATCCGCTGGACCCGGCAACCAATATGGGCCCACTGGTGGATCGTGAATCGCAGCAACGTGTGCTGGGCATGATCAAGAATGGCCAAAAAGAAGGTGCCACCCTGCATTTTGGCGGCACCGCACCGGAAGGTATGGATGAGGGTGCTTACATCAATCCCACGCTGTTTGGTGATGTCAGCAACAGCATGAGCATTGCCCGCCAGGAGATTTTCGGCCCGGTGGCCAGCGTGATTCGGGTTAAAGATTACGAGGCCGCACTGGC
>JANOGQ010000469.1:0-9493 GCA_031406105.1 Lysobacterales bacterium
TCGCTGAGGGGTACTCGTCGGCATTACCGATGATTTGGGCAGTGGGCCCTAAATAGGGAGAACCTCCCGGCTCACGGCTCAAGCTGAACTCAGCCCGAAAACCATCATTCGTCCGGAATGAAATTTGCGGCATCTGGTACAAAGTGGAAGAATCCAGTTCGGGAGGGATGCTGAAGCTGATCCATATAACAGAGCGATTGTTGTCCGCGCAGGCAACCCGGTACGCGGCAATGATGGCATCCACCTTTGCAGGTGGATTACGGGCATTGACCAGGGACAGGCGCCCTTCGAAGAACTTAACTGCATTCTCGCCGTAAAGCGCGGTTTGCACTGCTGGTACTGTCACGCAGCCAGGTGAGTAAATTGCAAACAGTGAATCGCCGAATGCCATCAAACTCAGACCTACACAGAGTATCCACACCGGAAAAGCGCCTGCTGTCCTGCCTGCTCTCCTGCCTGAGTTCCTAACTGAGTTCCTAACTGAGTTCCTGTGATTTTCCTGCTGATAAACCGCTTCAAACATGCCCTGGATTCTCAATTCAACTCTCCTTGCGAGTGGATTTGAATCAAGTATGTTCCGACAGCGGCAATTTGCCTGCATTTACTCTCAGGGTATTCTCAGGAAATCATCAGGAAAATATTTATGCATAACTATCAATGATTTGACCCTCAGGCCAAGGCACTGACTCACTGCATTTTTGCTTGACCAGCAGGGCTGCGAGTGCTCCAGCAACTGTCCAGAGGGTACTGTCGCAGAGGCCCGGATCAAAGATTGACCAGGCTCTCCAGCTGCCCACGCAGCTCCTGCACGGCTTGCTCCAGAGCTTCCACTCTCGCTTCCAGGTCACTGGACGTCGCGGCGGCGGGGCGAAACTCAAGCTTGCTCAAATCCGGTTCGCCACTCAGCAGGTGCACATAGCGAACTTCTTTCTGCCCGGATAATCGCGGTAATACCATGGCCAGTGGGGGCTCGTGTTCCGCCAACCGCCCCAACATGTGCGCCACATCATCCAGATCGTCAAATTCATGCAAGCGATGGGTATTGGTTTTGATCTCGGCCAGCGTCTGTGGGCCGCGCAGCATGAGCACGCACACCACCGCCAGGCCTTTGCTTTGCAAGCCCAGCATCTTGCCGGCCAGGTGCTCATATTTGGCAACTCGCGCACCCCAGGCTTGCTTTACAAAACCCAACGATTCCAGCTCACGCACGGTATGTCCCACTTCACCTTCGCCGTAGTTCACGATCGGAAAGCGGGCGGTTTTCTGGTTGCAAGCCAGGCGCAGTGAATTAACCGTCAGCGGATATTGCTCCGGTGTGGTTTCGGCTTTTTCCATCAGACAGCCCAATACGCGCACCTGGATGGCGCTGAGCTGGCCAAAATCTGCAATGGATGAACTCAAATCAATATCTCCCTTTTGGCGTTTGTGCGATCGCTTTCACTTTTCGTCAGGCACTGAGCCGAACTTTCCAGCCAGTGTAGGCGCTTGTTCCCAAGAGAGTAAACCACTAACATCATGCTGATGAGACGCTGGCGCAAATCTATAATCTGCCTGTTGATGGTGACAGTACCCCTGTCGCTGTGGGCGGCTGTGCCTGGCAGTTGTGAGCAGCAAGCTGACCTTCAGGCCACTATCCCGATGGAGCATGAAAGCAGTGCTTCCGGGCATGCACTTCATGGCTCGGGCTCGATCGGGGTTACGGCTGATGCTGCGGCCGAACCGCAATCGCAGAATGTGCATGATTCCATGGATTGTGATTGTTGCGGTGATTGCCTGGCTGCTTGCACCATGGCCGGCACGACGGCCCTACAGGCACGCCAGTTTGAACCCAGCCGCACGTCCTTATCACTATACTTTGCCCTGACACGCAGCTCTCAATTGCACAGCGGGCCTGACTATCCCTCGCTTTACCGACCTCCCATCGCACTGATCTGATTTGCGGCAGAACTGAAGCTCTGCCTGCGGGCATGTTTCAGCAAAGCCGACATCGCTGCGCAGGTTTTGCTGCGCCTGTTATTTTTCCTGATCTGTGCTGTTATCACCATGAACCAAATCAACTTCAGACCATCTTTGCCATTTGCCCGGAGTACTCTTGCCCGGAGTCTTCTTGCCCGGAGTACTCTTGCCCGAAGTACTCTTGCAATGGCTACTTTTGCACTGTTGTCAGCCTGCACCACAGTCCCGAATGACCTGGGACGCAGCGAAGTAGACAGTCTGCTCAGCGAACGTGGCCGCGAATCTGCCGATTCCTACTCCGGGCAGGATCGACTGGAACTACTCGGCCAGCTCAGCGCTGATCCTCTGACTGCTGACAACGCGGTGCGCATTGCCTTGCTGAACAATCCGGCATTGCAGGCAACTTATGCTGAACTCGGTTTTGCTGCTGCTGATGTGTACGCGGCCGGGCGCATACACAATCCGGTATTTTCTGCATCGGTGCTCAATTCGAGCGTGGCCGGAGCAGCCGACCAGATTACCCTGGGGCTGGCGCTGTCATTTTCCGACCTGTTGACACTGCCGGCCCGCAAGCGTTTGTCTGAAACCGCTTTTGCCGCTCTGCGCTTATCAATTGGCGCTGCTGTTTTGCAGACGGCGGCGGCAACCGAACACGCATGGTTCGACTATGCCGGTGCGCAGCAAGTGGCCGCCATGCGGCAACAAATCACCCTCGCAGCCAGTGCTTCCGCGCAGATGGCCGAACGCTTTTACGTGGCCGGCAACATCAATGCAAGAGATCTGGCCCTGCATCGTGCTGCTGCATCGGAAGCCCGGCTCGAGCTGTTGCATGCCGAGTCAGAAAGCATTGCTGCCCGCAACAGACTAGCCACCATGCTGGGTCTTTCCAGCGCTGCAGATTGGCAGGTAGCGGGCCAGTTGCCACTTCCGCCCGCCAGCGAGGACGCCCCGGAATCGCTGCTCAGCCTGGCACGATCTTCACGACTGGATTTGGCTGCCGCACAGATGCAGGTTGAGCTGCAGGCTGATCGCCTGGGCGTAACTGAATGGACCCGCTGGCTGGGGGATTTTGAACTCGGCATCGAACGCGAGAGGGAAACCGATGGTTCACGCCTGACCGGCCCGGGCATGTCCTGGGAGATCCCGATATTTACCCAGAATCGCGATCAGCAATTGCGCGCTGAGGCCAGCCTGAAAAAAGCCATTGCCGAGTTGCAAGGCCTGGATATTGAAGTCGAAAACAGTGTGCTGCTGGCCCATGCCGAACTGCTCAACAGGCGCGAGCGCACTGAGGAGTACCGTGAGGTTTTGATTCCACAGCGCATCGAATCATCCGCCCGCGCGCAAGAAGAAGTAAATTTCATGTTGATGGGCGTGTTTGAACTGATTGCCATCAAACAAGCTGAATATCAGGCCTACCAGGCCTATCTGCATGCGACACGTGATTATTGGCTGGCGCGCACCAAGCTGCGGTTGGCGGTGGGGAATGCCTTGCCAGGTGATCACAACAAGCAACCATTCATCAGCACCGAAGATTTGCTGCAGACGGAACCAGCCAGTATGGATCACTCTGCACACCAGGGAGAGCAACCATGACATCGCGGCGAGAATTTTTGGGTTATACCGGCGCCGGAGCCGTTCTGGTTGCAGCCGGTCCGGTTCGTGGGCAGGTAGATGTGAATGCAGCCCCCCGGGCAGCTGCTCCACAGCAGGGATCAGGCTATCTGCCCACCCGCACACTCAATGGCTGGACTCTGCCTTATACCCTGAAGAATGGGGTCAAGGAATTCCACCTGGTGGCCGAGGAGGTCGAGCATGAATTCGCGCCTGGCAGCAGCGCAAAATGCTGGGGCTACAACGGTTCTACACCAGGGCCCACTATTGAGGCGCTTGAAGGTGATCGCGTACGCATCCTGGTCAGCAACCGGCTGGGCGAACACACCAGCATCCACTGGCACGGCATTCTGCTGCCCAGCGGAATGGACGGAGTTGCCGGCCTCAACCAGCCAGCCATTAAGCCTGGCGAAACTTTTGCTTACGAATTCACCCTGAAGCAACACGGCAGCTATCTCTACCACCCGCATGCCGATGAAATGGTGCAGCTGGCCACCGGCATGATGGGCCTGTTCATCATTCATCCCAAAGAGGGTGAGCCGCACAGAATCGATCGCGATTACAGCCTGATCCTGCACAACTGGGCGCTGCGCCCCGGCACCTATCGGCCGGATCCATCCATCATGGTGGATTTTGATTTATGGACTTTCAACAGTAAGGTCTTTCCGGCCATAGAGCCCATGGTGGCAGGCACCGGCGAGCGGGTCCGTATCCGCGTTGGCAACCTCTCCATGTGGAACCACCCCATTCACCTGCATGGAGTTCAATACTGGGTGACGGGCTCTGATGGCGGACGCTGGCCGGAACCACAATGGCGCACTGAATCGGTGGAAATCGTCGGTGTGGGCCAGACGCGCGATCTGGAATTCATTGCTGTACCCGGCGATTGGGCTTTCCATTGCCACATGTCACATCACACCATGAACGCGATGGGCCATGGTGTGCCCAATCCCATAGGCGTTGATCAGAGTGGAGTTGACCAGCAAATCCGCAAGTTTCTGCCGGGTTACATGGCCATGGGCAAACATGGCATGGCTGAACACCAGCAACATACCGATATGGGCCACATGCCAGGACCCACCAACACCTTGCCCATGATGATGGGCTCAGGCCCCTATGGAAAACTGGAAATGGGCGGCATGTTTACGGTGTTGAAAGTGCGCGATGGGCAACAGCCGGGTGATTATCGCGATCCAGGCTGGTATCAGGCACCTCCCGGCAGCGTGGCCGCGCGTATCAGCACCGATCCTGACTTCGGGAACCCGACGCGACGATTGAGATCAGATGCTTAAGCTCTGAACGGAACGGTTGTCGGTGCCGTCAATCGCATTAACTGAGACCCATGTTCATCGAAATTCTTCGGTGCCAGCCAGGCTTCGAACGCGGCTTTTACCTGAGGCCATTCACGATCGATGATGGAAAACCAGGCGGTATCGCGATTCTGACCCTTGAGCACCATATGCTGCCGAAACACACCCTCGGCCTTGAAGCCGAATCGCAATGCTGCGCTTTTCGAAGCCGTATTGAGATCATTGCACTTCCATTCAAAGCGGCGATAACCCAGTGTTTCAAAGGCGTAGTACAAATGCAGGTAACAAGCCTCAGTACTCACGCGGCTGCGGGCGATGGCCGGGCCCCAGTAAATACCACCCAATTCAATACAGCCGTGTTCAGGCACTATGCGCATCAGGGCCTGGCGCCCCTCGCAGCGGCCGCTGCGGTTATCAATCACGGCAAAGTACAGCTTGTCGGATGAGCCGTTGACACTCTCGATCCAGCTTTCGACATCGACCAATTTCTTTGGTGGCAGCTCAAACAGGTAATCAAACCTGTTGCGATTTTCGGCGCCTGCACTGGCCGCATAAAGGTCTGCGGCATGGCCGGCATGCAAGGGTACCAGGCGGGCATAGCGTCCCTGCAAGGGAATTCTTTCAGGCAGGGGACGAGGTAGTTTACTCATGGGCAAAAGAACAAATCAGCAAGTGTCAGATTTTCTCATAGGCATGATGAATACGTTCAACCAGCACGTTCATAACGTGCCTGGAAAAATCGGGAACGTGGCGGATCAGCGATTCAAAGCTGCTCTGGTCAATCACTGCCAGAGTACAGTCGGTGACTGCAGTAACCGTGGCGCTGCGAAGATCGGCACTGATCAAAGCCATTTCACCAACGATTTCCCCAGCCTTGGCTTTGGCCAGCTCTTTACCTTTCAAAGTAACCCGCACTTCACCTTTGATGACCACATACATGTGGCCACCCTGGGAGTTTTCCTGGAAAATTACCGTGCCGGCCGTGAAATCCAGCAAATCATTGGAACCTTTGAAAGTCTCTAATAAGTCCAATTTGTTTCTCCGCCACAGAGCAAGCTGGTGAGACGCACACTAATTCCCGAGCTTTGCGCTGATAAAGGCATTCACTGTTCGCAAACGACTGGCCATGATGGCCATGGCGTGTTGAGCAAATTCAGGGTTTGCTGCGATCAGGCGATTGAACTGATCCCGATTCAGGCGAGCCAGGCTGACCTCAGTAATTGCACGCACCGTTGGATTTCCGGCAACGGCACCTATCATGGCCATTTCGCCGATGATCCCACCAGCGGATTCCTGGCCCAGCACCTCGCCGTGCAAACTCAATTCAAGTTCTCCGCAAAGCACCACATATAAAACGTCAGCATTTCCAGTTTCGGACAATATGATGCTGTTTGCCGGAAAACTCTCCTTCTCACTCCAGTTGCTGAATAACTCTTGAATGAATTTCACGTGCTGATCCTATGCTTCCTGGGCCATATTCTGGTAGATCCCCGGTACTCAGTCTATCAAAGACTGTGCCACTGCTCCCAGTTGATCACTCGGCCCGGGAAAGCAACATTGCGGAAAGGCCATTGCCGCTTCAGCCAATCACTGAGCGCCAATTCGAGTTCTGTCTCCAGGCCACTGGTACGCTCACTTTCGCGCACCCAGAAATATACTTCTGCATCAAAGCCGGGTTTGTGTGTCGGATAAATATAGACACATCCCAACACCCGGGCTTCATCCGGGCTCACTACGGTATAGGCGAAAGACGTGCGGCGCTGGAACTCCTTGTGGTGCCAACCCAGGTCGATCAGGTTCTGCTCCAGGGTCAACCCGGCGGGCCATTGGGAATTCCAGACCTTCTGCAAGCGCTCGATGCTGCTCTTCACCGCATCAAAGTCTTTGTCGACATCATGGATGGTCAGCATACGCAGGCGGAAGTAATTGTTCTCAATTCCATCAGGTATTTTGAATTCTGCCGGAACGAAGAGCAGGCCTGAAGTTGTGAGGCTGTTGGGTGAATGGCTCAAGTCAGAGTTCCTCGATGCCCAACAGTGCTCGAACACTGTGCAGCTACAGTAAGGTTACGGGGTTACTATAGAATGTCTTACCATACTGATCATTTTTCTTATTGGAGCAGATTCGCATGAAATCCAGAATTCTATCGAGTTTGTTGCTGGCCAGCACCTTCGCAGGCGCCTGTGCACCCAATGCCGTAATGCCGGAAGCCAGCGTCAAGCCAAAAAACATCATCTTCATGGTGGGTGATGGCATGGGCTACTCCCAGGTCAAAGCCTATCGCTACTACGCCAATAATCCTGATACTGCCATCATCGACCCCCTGCCTTTTGATCGTTATCACAGCGCTTCGGTGGCAACAGAGGCAATCACCATGAATTGTGCCGAAGATGATGAGAGCAATTGTGAGCGTGATCCATACGGAATTACCGACTCGGCTTCATCAGCAACAGCCTACTCCACTGGCGAAGATACCCTGGTTGGTCGCCTGGGCGTTTCCCTTGAAGGCGAGCAACAGGTGTACATTACCGAACGTGCCCGGCGCCAGGGGATAGCCGTCGGCATTGTGTCCACTTCACAAGTTACCCATGCAACCCCAGCCGCATTTTATGCACATGTGAAAGATCGCAGCGAGGGCGCCACCATTGCTGATCAATTGTTTGACAAGCAGTGGAAGGGTATGCCTCTACCGCAAGTGATCCTGGGTGGTGGTAGCGCTGTACTGACTCGCGAGGATCGCGACATTACGGCTGAATTCCAGGCTAAAGGCTATTCCCTGGTCAGCAACCGGGATGAACTCGCTGAGAATACAGCCGACCTGTTGTTGGGGCTGTTTGCACCGATCGCCATGCCGCGCGCCTGGGACCGTCCGGATAGCATGCCCACATTGGCGGATATGACTACCGCCGCCATTAAGGTGCTGGAGCAGAACGCTGATGGATTTTTCCTGATGGTGGAAGGCAGCCAGATCGACTGGGCCGGACATTCAAACGATATCGTAGGTATCATCAGTGAGATGCAGGACTTCTCGACAGCGATTGAAGCTGCGTTGGGGTATGCAGAACGGCAAGGTAACACCCTGGTGGTGATTACTGCAGATCATGAAACCGGCGGCCTGGGCATGGGCCGCGATGATCAATACTTCTGGAACCCACGTCCGCTACGGGGTTTGAAACTGACGCCTGCAAAAATCACTGAAGAGTTTCTGGCGGGCAGCGAACCACTGTCTGTTGTGGCCGCCCGGCACCTGCCTTTCGAATTGACCAAAGACGAGCAGCAGAAGCTGGACGAGGCCAAGCAGGAAACACCTCCATACCCTGAATACGGCATGGATGGCACCCAGGCATACACCTTGCTGAGTCTGTTATTCGACAAGCGGACACAAACAGGATGGACTTCCCTGGGACACACAGGTGTGGACGTTCCGCTTTATGCTGCCGGCCCTGGCAGCGAGCGATTTCGCGGCGTGCTGCAGAACGAAACCGTCGGGCAATTGCTGCAGGAGTTGCTGCTGAGCGATAAATGAAGCTCTGAAAAAATCAGAGTTTCAACTGTAAAGTTTATGGCCCTTAACGCAACCATCTATAAAGCCGAGGTACAGGTCTCAGATCTGGATCGACACTATTACCAACAACATAGCCTGACCCTGGCACGCCATCCTTCAGAGACTGATTTGCGGCTGATGATCAGGCTGCTGGCATTTTGCTGCAATGCCAGCGACGAACTGAGCTTCACCCGGGATTTGTCCGACCCTGACGAGCCCGCATTGTGGGCCAAAGACCTGACCGGACAGATCATGCTGTGGATCGACCTGGGCCAACCCGACGAAAGGCGGATTCTCAAAGCCTGCGGCCGTGCTGCCCGGGTATTGGTGTTGAGCTATCAGGCAAGCAGCCCACTTTGGTGGAGCCAGATCAAAAGCAAACTTACCCGCCTCAATAATCTGCAGGTTTTGTATTTACCCAAAGAGCTTGGTGAGCAGCTGGCCGCCCTGGCACAACGCTCCATGCAGATTCAATTCATGACCGAAGACAACCAGATCTGGTTTTCCCGTGGCGATGAGAGCCTGCAACTGGAGTTTGAACGCTGGTTGTAATGTGTCATACAAACGACATGCAATTGTCACGACTCCATCATAAAGCAAGACTATTTTGAGCCCTGGAATTCGAACACTCCCCACGCAGCTCAAGAGGTCCTGTCATGCTTAAACGTAAATTGCTGGCCGCCGCAATTATGGCCATTACCTGCTCGGCGGATGCCAAACAGCCCAAGAACATTACCCTGGAGCAGATTGGACGCTTTGAAACCGGTGTGTTTGGCGAGTCGGCTGCTGAAATTGTTGCCTACGACCGTGAATCAGAGCAGCTGTATGTCGTCAATGCCAAGGACAAAACAGTGGATATACTGGACATCTCAGACCCCACCAGCCCACAACTTGTGGGTGTAATAGTTGTGTCAGATGACCTTCCCCTCAGCGGTGGAGTGAACAGCGTTGCCGTGCGAAATGGACTGGTTGCTGTAGCAGTTGAAAACGTTGCCAGGCAAAGCCCGGGTTGGGCTGCCTTTTATGACACCAACGGCAATTTCCTGCATCATGTTCAGGTCGGCGCCTT
>JANOGQ010000484.1:0-2081 GCA_031406105.1 Lysobacterales bacterium
GACCGCGCTGCAGGCGGCGGCGGGTGTGGGCTACGGCGAGGGCTTCGCGGCCAACTCGCATCGCTACGCCCCGAGCGGCATGATGGCGGCCGTGAAGTTCCTGGTCCTGGCGCAAACCCGCTGTGGAACTGATCACCAGGGTTTCCAAACCCAGACCATAACCCTCTTCTGCTGAGGCCGCTGGCTGGTAGTCACCACCGGCTGTAGACCACAAACTGCCCGGATAAACCCGGTGTAACCAGGTGGCATCACCGGCCAGCGACAATGTCCCCTGTCCTTCCGCCCCTGGGGCGATCGAGGGGCCTTCACCCCAGGAAGACGTAAGGCGGTGCAAACTGGCCAGACCACCGACAGGGTTCATGGGAACCATGTTGATTTCCAGTGTCAGGCTGACCTGATCAATCACAGCCTCAGCCGGAATGGACGAGACATCGAATTGGATCAAGGAACGACGCAATTTGTTAGCGCCCGTAGAACCGACCTTGCCAAAAAACAGATAGTTTCCTGAGCCATTGGCCAGGGCACCCGCATCATCTTCGTAGAGGGTGGCATCCTTGACCGGGGTTAACTGTACCTGCAGCGCAACAGCCTGTCGGGAAAAGAAAAATACAGTCATTGAAATAAAAATTACAGCCAGGAACTTACTCATTACTCACATCCATTTGATTCTGGTTCCGCGAAGTGACCGGGGACAGGCCGCCCTGGGAACTATTTTCGCAGAAAACAGCTGAAAAAATTGCACAAATGGTTTTATACTGGCTGGGTTGTAAATTAACTGTGAAACACAGAGGTTCAGGGAGGAACCATGACACAGCGAAAACTCCGGCTGGAAGCTGGTTTTTCCCGTTCTCGCCGTCAGATCGTTGCTGGCAGTCTGGCACTGGGTGCGGCGGTCGGTCTCATGCCAGGCGCAGCTCTCGCTGCCCAAGACAAACCTCCGGCTAAGCTGCAGAATCTCACTCCCCTTTGGCCACCGCCACAGAGCAGTCTGGCCATCACACCCACACCGCCGCTGGCCGCACTGGTGTTGAATAAGGCCGCTTTCGGGCCGCGGCCGGGTGATGCTGCTGCGTTTGCAGCTCTTGGAATCGATGACGACAGCCGCCTTTTGGCTTGGGTCGATCACCAGCTAAACCCCGGCCTCGCCGATACCGAAGTCGACTCGCGCCTGGCTGCTCTGGCTGCCAGTGCAGTGCCTGCCGATGTTGCTGCCTTTGACACCCTCAACAAGACTGCCCAGCAATTGTGGACCGAACATGCTCGCAGTTCTGACTGGGCAGTGCGCAATCGTCCGGTCTGGCAAATGGAGCGACTCTATCTGCTGCGCGCAACCTACAGCGAATGGCAACTACGTGAAGTACTGGTCGACTTCTGGTTCAACCATTTCAACGTCATCGGCGGGGAGTTCCCGAGCCATGGCCTGATGCCACGCTACGATGAAATACTGCGGCAACATGTTTTCGGAAATTTCGGCGACCTGCTCAATGCCAGCGCCAAATCCGCCAGCATGCTGTACTACCTCGATAACTACGTAAATACCTGGCCCTATCCCAACGAAAACTATGCCCGCGAAGTGCTGGAACTGCACACTCTGGGTGCTATTGAAAACTACTTTGGCGCGGTAGACCCGGCCACCGTAGGCAGCAACAGCAAAGGGCAACGTGCCGGCTACACTGAAATCGACGTGTTCGAGTTTGCCAAGGCTCTTACTGGCTGGGGTGTCTCAGACAACTCTTACCAATCACCGGATACCGGTGAATTCCTGTTCCGGGCCACCAGACACTATTCAGCCTGGGCTACGGCTCCGCTCAAGATACTGGACCTTACGATCACTGCGACCAATGGCGAGGCCGATGTGACCGACGTACTGGATTATCTGGCCGGGCACTATGGAACTGCACGTTACATTGCCTGGAAACTCTGTGTGCGCCTGGTGGGCGATGACCCAGACCTGGGCGCGGAGACTGGTCGTCCCAAGCCCGAATCCGACCGCCAAGCCACGCATCACGTTCCGGCACCTGACGACGAATGAGGCTCCGTTCGCCTATGAGGCCACGTTCGATCGGCGGAACGAGCGTTGG
>JANOGQ010000490.1:0-5759 GCA_031406105.1 Lysobacterales bacterium
CAGATTCCGCTTATGGTCAAGCCTTGGCTCGTCTTTCGTGTAGTAGAGGAAATTTTATGGAAATCAGCAAACTGAAAGAGTACGAGGGACTCAGCCCCTTCGAGATCAAGGATTTCCTCGCACAAGCCGCGGGCAAGACAGCCGCGACTTCGGCCATTGCCTATCTCAATGCCGGGCGCGGCAACCCGAACTGGATTGCGACCGAACCTCGCGAGGCATTTTTTCTGCTGGGGCAATTCGCCATTACCGAGAGCAAGCGTGTGCTCGACTTGCCACCCGGAGTCGGTGGCATGCCAAAGGCCAAGGGTGTCGCCAAGCGGCTGGAGGCCTGGCTGAAGAAGCACGATGACACCCCCGGCGCCGGGTTCCTCGCTGCACTGGTTCCCTGGGCCGTCAGGAAATTCGGCTTCAAAGCCGACGCCTTCGTCCACGAGCTGGTGGACTCGATCATCGGTGACAACTACCCGGTGCCGGACCGCATGCTGGTGCACAACGAACAGATTGTGCATGAATACTTGCAGTGGTCCATGTGCGGTGAACCCAGGCCAAAAGGAAAATTCAAGCTGTATGCCGTCGAAGGCGGCACAGCGGCCATGTGCTACATCTTCAAGTCGATGAAATCCAACCGGCTGCTGAACGCCGGCGACACGATCGCCCTGGCAACGCCGATTTTCACCCCCTATCTCGAAATGCCGCACCTGGAGGACTACGATCTCAAGATCGTTACGGTCAAGACCCGCCAGGAGGACCAGTTCCAGTTCACCGACGCGGAGCTGAAGAAACTGCTCGACCCGAAGGTCAAAGCTTTCTTCGTGGTCAACCCCGGCAATCCGAGCGCGGTGGCGCTCAGCCCCGAATCGATCGCGAAGGTCGGCGCCATCCTCAAAAAGCGCCCGGACCTGATGCTGCTTACCGATGATGTTTACGGCACCTTTGTGCCGGGCTTCCGCTCCCTGCTCGGCGCTTACCCGCACAACACCATCGGCGTGTACTCCTACAGCAAGTACTTCGGTTGCACCGGCTGGCGTCTTGGCGTTATCGCGGTACACGAGGACAACCTGTTCGACAAGTTGATCGCCAAACATCCGGCGTCGGTGCAGAAAAAGCTCGACAAGCGCTACAGCGCGCTCTCGCTGGAGCCACGCAAGATCCGGTTTATCGACCGCATAGTCGCCGACAGCCGCGATGTGGCCTTGAACCACACCGCCGGCCTGTCGTTGCCGCAGCAGGTCATGATGGCTCTGTTTTCGTCATATGAACTGATGGACACCAAGAAATACTACCAGCAGGCCTGCATAGGCATCGTCAAAAAGCGGGTTCACGCAACCCTTGAAGGACTTGGCATTGAGCCTCCTGAAAACCCCTGGTTCGACTATTACTACGGACTCATCGATTTCGATTTCTGGGCGCGGAAGTTCCTCGGCGACGATGTGACCGACTGGCTGGAAAAGAATGTCCATCCGCTTGATATCGCTTTCCAGCTGGCGGAAAAGCACGGCATCGTGCTGCTGAACGGCGGTGGCTTTGATGCTCCCGACTGGTCGGTACGCATTTCCTTCGCGAATCTTCCCGACCATGTTTACGACGACATCGGTCGTGCGCTGCGCGCGGTGGGTCGAACCTACCGCGAGCAGTACGAAGCGTCCAAAGCCAAGGCCTCGAAGGCGAAAGGGTCAAAGGTAGCGGTTACCAAAGCCCGGGCCTCGAAAACTAAAGCACCAACCAAACGCTGATGGCGTTCAAAAGATCAACCAGGAATGATGTTAATGGCTAAAGTAAAAAACCAATCCCCACGGCTGGATTACCTGCTGTCCGCCTCTTCGGCGCGGATGGACCGCTGGCGCGAGCTCAATGCCAGGGCAGCGTCCTGGGCCGCCGGCGCTCGCGGTGAACGTGCCGCCGTAGAGGCAGCGCTGGCCGAAGTACTGCCACTGGAGGACTTTTTTGCCTATCCCGGTCCCCGGCTGCTGAAAGCACTGTCCGACCGGATAGCCGCCAATGATGCCTACGGTGTCGGCGCACTGGTGCGCCGCCTGAGTGGTGCCATGTTGTCGGGGCGCTACCGCTACGACAGCAGCGACTGGGAAACCGCCGATGACTCCACCGATCACCTGCCTGACCGCATACCGCTGGTCCCGGGAGGCGAGTCGCACCGGCCTTATTTTGAAACGCTGTTCGTTACCCCCTGGCCCGCGGCCCAGCGTAGTGGCATCGCACAGGAAATCCGCCGGCTGCGTCGACACGAAGACGCGATGATCTACGAACCGGTGCTGGTTGGCAGCGTTGAGGACGCCGTCCTCGGCACTATCCTGAATGGCAAAGTCGAAGCCGTGGTGATTTACGACGGCATCCCGGTGCCATCGCAGCGCGATGTCCCCCTGCTGCGCGATTTCCTGACGGCGCACGGGCTGGATACCGCCAGCCTGGTGCCGAGAGAGATTGGCGTGTCGCTGGCCCGGATCATCAAGCGCATTCGCCCCGAACTCGACATTTATCTGCTGACCGACCGACGCGTGGAAAAACTTGCGGGCGACCCGGCTGCAGCGATGATCCGGCGCGTGTTCTACGAAGTTGAGGAGATGATGGAAGTGCACCTCAACATCCTCGAAGGTGTCGCGGACCGTTTCTCGACCCCGCACTTCGACAACCTGAAACGCTATGCGGCGCGCCCGATCAGCACGTTTCACGCGCTGCCGATCGCTCGCGGCAAGTCGATCATGAAGTCGAACTGGATCCGCGACATGGGTGAGTTCTACGGCCTGAACCTGTTCCTGGCCGAGACCTCCGCTACCACCGGTGGGCTCGACAGCATGCTCGAGCCGACCGGCACGATCAAGGTCGCCCAGGAGAAGTTCGCCCGCGCGGTCGGCGCCGATCACGTGTTTTTCGTGACCAACGGCACCTCCACGTCCAACAAGATGGTCTACCAGGCGGTGACCAAGCCGGGAGACATCGTCATCGTCGACCGCAACTGCCACAAGTCGCACCACTACGGCATGGTGCTGTCGGGAGCCCAACCCCTGTACGTCGAAGCCTACCCGATGACCGAGTACTCAATGTATGGAGCGGTGCCCCTTAAAACCGTCAAGCGTGCCTTGCTGGATCTTAAGGCCGAGGGCAAGCTCGATCGCGTCAAGATGGTGACACTGACCAACTGTACTTTCGACGGGCACGTCTACAACACCCTGCGGGTGATGAAGGAGTGCCTGGCGATCAAGCCCGATTTGCTGTTCCTGTGGGATGAGGCCTGGTTTGGTTTCGCCCGCTTCACGCCCTTCCTGCGCCCGCGCACCGCTATGGGCGCTGCCGCTGCGCTTGAGGAGTGGCGCGCCAGTCCCGCAGCGCTGGAAGCTTACGAAGCTCAGGCAGCGGAACTCGGCGAAGACCTCGACCCGGCCGACCCGCGACTGCTGCAATGCTCATTGGTACCCGATCCGCGCAAGTTCCGCATTCGGGTGTATGAGACCGACTCAGTGCACAAGTCGATGTCCGCCTTGCGCCAGGGTTCGATCGTGGCGGTCCGTGATGAGGATTACGACAAGCATGCCTCAGCCTTTCACGAGGCGGTCTTCATCCACGCTTCCACCTCGCCCAACGCGCAGATCATTGCTTCGCTTGACCTGGCCCGACGGCAGATGGAACTGGAAGGCTACGAACTCGTCATGCACGCGATCGAAATCGCACTGACCATCCGCCGCGAAGTGGGTGAGCACCCGATCATTTCGAAGTACTTCAAGGTGCTCGGTGCCGATTCGATGATTCCGGATGCCTATCGCCAGAGTGGTTTTCAGGACTTCCTCACCCCTGGCAGTACCTGGGTGGAGGCGGTGAATGCCAGGGACGAGGACGAGTTCTTCCTCGACCCCACCCGCATCACGCTGGTGTGCGGGACGGCCGGTATGGACGGCACCACGTTCAAAAACCTGCTGGCGGAGCGGTACTACATCCAGCTCAACAAAACCTCGCGCAACAGCGTGCTGCTGCAGAGCAACATCAACAATACCCGAAGCGATTCGGCTCTGCTGATCAAGGTGCTGCTCGAGATCGCCATGGGCATAGAAGAACGGCTGGCCAAGGGCGGCGAGCCCGAGCGCGCGGTGTTCGAGGCGCGGGTGAAGAGCCTGATGACGGACGTGCCGGACCTGCCGAATTTCAGCCGATTCCACGACGGCTATCGCGAGAATCCCGCGAGTGTGACGCTGCAGGGCGACATGCGCACGGCCTTCTTCGCCGCCTACGAGGAGGACGATTGCGAATACCTGCCGCTGATGGACCCGCGAATCGATGAGCGCCTGGCCAAGGGACCCGAGATGGTGTCAGCCAACTTCGTGATTCCCTATCCGCCTGGCTTCCCGATCATGGTGCCGGGCCAGGTGATCGACACGGGCACCATCGGGTTCATGCGCAAGCTCGACGTGAAGGAAATTCATGGTTTTAACGCCACGCGCGGCCTCAAGCTGATCAAGCTTTCGGCCATTCCCGGGGGCGCAGCGCCGGAAAAAGCCCCGGCCAAGTCTTCAAGCAAACGAAAGTCGTAGGAGCAGACCATGGGACAGGGCATTGCCTGGATCATCGAAACGCTGCGAGGTAACCCGGATCTGGTCATCTTCCTGACGCTGGCCCTGGGTTACCTCATCGGCAAGTTCTAAGTCGGCAGTTTCAGCCTGGGGGCCGTCACCGGTACCCTGCTGGTCGGTCTGGCCATCGGCCAGATCGGGGTGGAGATTTCGCCGCAGGTCAAGACCATCTTTTTCACCATGTTCCTGTTTGCGGTGGGCTACAGCGTGGGGCCGCAGTTTGTACGCGGCGTCGCCCGTGACGGTGCACCGCAAGCCATCTTCGCGGTGGTCATATCATTGCTCTGCCTCGGTTGCGTTTTCCTGGCGGCGAAGTTGGCGGGCTATGACGCGGGACTGACCGCGGGCCTGCTGGCCGGCAGCCAGACGATTTCTGCCTCGATCGGCCTGGCAACCGATGCCATCAACAAGTCTGGCCTTGAAAACTCCGATGCCATGCTTAATGCCATTCCGGTAGCCTATGCGGTCACCTACATCTGGGGCACGATCGGCACTGGCGTCATCATCGCCATGCTGGGTCCGAAGCTGCTGGGGATCAATCTCGAGGAGGAGTGCAAAAAATACGAGGCCGAACTGTCGAAGGGCACGCCCGAAGGCGGCATGGGCTCGGCCTGGCACCAGTTCCAGATCCGTGCTTTCGAGGTGCTTCCTGATCGGCCTGCGGTTGGCAAGACCGTCGCCGAGATCGAGACTCTCCTTATGGAAAAGACCTTCCGGATGTTCGTAGAACGTATTCGCCGCAATGGCAAGATAATCGATTTCGATGCCAATACGGCGATCAGGGCCGGGGACGTCATCGCCATTTCTGGCCGCACTGAATGGCTGGTGGCACTGCAGCAGGAAACCCAGGCCCGGGAGGTACCGGACAGCGAAGTGCTCAACATTCCGGTTGAATCGGTGAATCTCGTCATCACCCGCAAGGAAGTCAACGGCCGGACTCTCGTCGAACTCGGCAATGAAGACTTCGTGCGCGGCGTGTACCTGGACAAGATCACTCGCGGCGCGACCAGCGTGGACGTCCCCATCCTGGCGCAAACCAAGATCTACCGGGGCGACATCCTCAAAGTGTCGGGAACAAAGACCCACATCGTGCGACTTGAAAAAGCCCTTGGCTACGCGGATCGGCCGTCGGATATGACGGACATGATCTGGGTTGGTTTGTTCATCGTCACATTCGGGGTT
>JANOGQ010000497.1:0-5975 GCA_031406105.1 Lysobacterales bacterium
AGGCGTAGTAGGTTTCGCGATTGACCCTGGCAAGGTGATAGCGGTCATTCTGCAGGTCAAATCCCGCCAGCAGCCAGTCGGGGCTGCTCAGCTCATCAAAACCGACTGGGGCTATCATCCGCCGACAGGCTTGGCAGTCTCGGCCAAACGCCGTTTCTGGTGCAGCTGGGTCATGATGATGTACTTGGGGCCGGATAGGGGTGGTGCATCGCGGTGAAAAAATGGCCAGCCCACCGGATAGATCAGGAACCTGCCTTGCACCGGCTGAATGCTCTGGCCCGCCCATTTGAACTCTGTACGGCCACCTTCCGCAACCGTATTCAGATACCAAACTGCCGTCATTACCCGGGTGTAGAAGCCACCCATGTTGTCGGCATGCCAGTCGAAAAACTGTCCGGTTTCGTAACGCACCATACGAAAGCCCTCATGATGCACTTCCACTGCACGGAAAGCCTCGGCCCAACGGGGCATGTATTCCTTCAGGTGCTGCGCCAGTCGCTGGTTGGCCGTGTTGATGACATCTTCCCAACCTTGCCGCACCTCCACGAAATCGATTTCGGTGCTTGCCTTGAAATCTGGCCGGTATTGCCCGTCGCCTACTTTTCCACTTACTTTGCGCGGGTCATTTTCAAATCGATGTATCACGTCATGGCAAAAATCTGCGCCGAGTGACTTGTCAAATATCCCAAATAAGTCGTTCATCGGATTCCTGCTGGTTGCGCTTTAAAACGCTGCAAACCATCCCGTAAAGTTAAAGAACAGGCTATGAGCCCGCCAGTGAACCGCAAAACCAGAATTATGATAAATGCGGTTTCCGGGGACGTTTTGATTATACCTGTCGCCTTTTCGCCCGTTGAGCTTGTTGCTATTCAGAATAAGCCAGCAGCTGGAGTATTCGCTGATAATCGGCACGACTGTTCATCATCTGCAGCAATTGCTGATCCGGATCCTGTCGCAGTAAGGGTTTGATCTCGCCGGGACTGGATCGCCCGGGCAAGACATCGCCAGTTATGTGCCTGTAGCTGGCCCAACGATCGCGATAGCCTGGATCAAAAGGCACTTCAAGTGCGGTGCACAATCTTTGCAAAGCAGCGTCGCTGTCGGCCGCGAAGTCTTCGTAGTGCAAAAAACCGATTTCTGCCGCCATTTCGGAAAACCGACGCACACCTTTGAGGTATTTACCCATAGCCAGAGTTTCGGCGAACGTGGGATTTTGGATCAGGCTTAGCCACTGGTCCAGGGGATGACGTACCGTAGCAAATCGAAACAGCTCAAACTCGGCATACAATGATGCGCATAAAGCTGGACGGTACCCTGGTTGGGTAAACGGAATTCCAATATAGTCCAGATGACTCCAGTCACGTAGCACCAGTATTTTGTCCTGTTGTTCGCAACGCCTGGCAATCAGGGCAATTGCTGCAGAAAAATGTAATTTGCTGGCATGGGCCGCTTCCAGCTCAGCGGGCTGCAACAGGGCATACCATTCCATGGCCTGTTGCAATGGATTGAATATACGACCACCCAGCGGGTGAACTTCACTGAGTAGCACGACCCGGCCCATACTGGCGAGGCAGCGGCAGATAACTGTGCCGCCAGACCTGGCCAGCTGGTGCAGGATGCGGATGCGCGGCTTGGCAGGACTTACCGGAGCAGGGGGCAAGCTGCCGCTAAGTTCAGAAGGCATATGCAAATGCCCTGATTTCGTCCGCAAATACCCGGCTTACCATGGCGGCTTGTTCCGGGGTGTACCATTCCTGATAAGGCTTGCGATCACGGCGGTAGCCGGACTTGGCCCACACGTTCAGCTGCCCCTGCCAGGGCACGCCTAGCTGCAGGAATACTTCACCCAACTGCTGGTCCAGTTGCTCGTAACGCAGTACCCGATCAACCAGCAGGCTTTCATCCACGTTGGTGTACAGCTCCCAGCTACGACAAAAACGACCACGCCGAAAATAGTCGGCAAACTGATATTGCGAGCCGGCGCGTTCGTTGGCCATGCAGAAATCCGAAACGGTTTTGTCCCAGGGATTGCGCTCAACGCAGAACTTGAAATAGCGATTCCAGTTGTCGGGCTCAACAGCCTGGCGAATTTTCCAGGCCGACATGTGATTGTAGTAACCCGCAAAATTGCGCGCCAGGTGGCCCGGCTCAGGCGGCAGAATCGGTGTGAATACATCATCAGTCCCGCAGTGGGGCGACAGGTAGGCTTCTATGCTGGTGCCCGCAGTTTTGATCGTCTTGATGAAGATGAAACGGTATTTGTGCGAGATGATCATGTTACCGATGGGGTCAGAGTAAAGGGACAGAGTAAACCAATTTTCTTACGGTTGGGTCAGTCATGGAGCAAGCTTACTCTGTCCCTTTACTCTGACCCCAAAAATGCACTGACCCCAAACAAAAAGGCCACCCCTTGAGGGGTGGCCTTTCTGAACTGACTCCAGCATCGCTCCTGAAAAACGGGGATTGAATCCCCGGATCTTAGAACGAGTGCTTGATACTCAAGAACCAGCTACGTCCGAAGGCACGGAAAGTGTCTTCGTCAGTGGTGGCGTTGAAGCCCTTGTTCAGGAAAGGCAGTGACTCATCCGACAAGTTGGTGATACCCAAACTGAACTCGGAACCAAACGGAGCAGTGTAACGGCCCACCAGGTCGAAGTAGTAAACATCATCAATGGTATTGACCCAAAAGGTACCAGGATCCTGCCCAAAGCCAGCTGCAGAATCGGGGCAATATACGGCCAAACCTACTGAGTCACCACACTCGGTTACGCCATCGATATACTCAACACTGAAGCTGGCACCGAAATCCCCCAAAGACCAGTCAGTGTTAAAGCGCCAGCGGTATTCTGAGAAGGACGATGCCCGACCCAGGCCACGATGCTCGAAGAGGCCAACGACATCCTGCACCGACGCATCATCAATACCGTCTCCGTCAGTGTCTTTAACCACCAGCAACTCGCGCTCAAGGTTATAGGTACCCCACCAGCCAAAGCCCCACAAACCGATATCGGTGTCCCAGTTGTAATTAACCGCCCAGTCGATACCATTGGCAGTTTCCGGACCGACTTTCTGAACCAGGGTCAGTACTTCATCAATGTCGCCATTCGGGAAGCGCTTGATGCCGGTGCAGAAACCAGGCACTGCACCGGAGGCACAACCTGAAATAACTACCGTTGCGGATGGGGTGTTGATGGAATCTTCGATTTCGATGTTCCAGTAGTCCAGGGTCATGCTCAGTCCGGACGCAAAGGTGGGTGACCAGGCAATGCCTGCTGTCCAGGTCTCACCCTCTTCCGGAGTCACATTGATGTTACCACCGATGCGGGCGCGAGCCTGCGGATCGGTCTGAACGTAGCCTGGCGGCACCTGGCCGATACAGCCCGGCAAAGTGTTACCAGAACCAGCGCACGCATCCACTGTGTTCGGGAAGCTGTCACCCACGCCGGCAAACAGTTCGGATATGTTGGGTTCACGATACACCTCACCCCAGGTTCCGCGTAACAGCAAGCTGCGTACGGGCTGCCAACGAAGGCTGGCTGAGGTTGTAGTGGAAGAATCATAAATACTGAAATCGTCGTAACGGACACCCAGGCCTGCCTCCAGGTTCTCAGCGCCAGTGATTCCGGAAAGCAATGGAACGTTCAGTTCGCCGAAGAAAGAGTCGATATCGTAAGAACCTGAGGTACCTTCGCCGGTATTACCTGTGGTGGCATTGGTTACTTTGGAGGAGTCGGGGATGAAGTCATAAGCCTCTTTACGACGCTCATAACCGGCTGCCGCAGCCATCGTACCTGCAGGTAGTTCATATACGTCACCCACAACGGTGAAGTTGGTTACCTGTCGTTCGTTGATAATCCGGTCATTCAATGGGATCGACAGATAATCCAGCTGTTCCTGCGTAACGGGATTGGTAGTCGGGTTGGTAAAGGCATTGAAGGGTACACATCCAGCGATTACTGCTCCGGGGCGGCCGCACACAATATTGCCGGCTTCATCCTTGAACGATGGACCAAAAGCATTCGCAATTCGGCCTCCGTTAAGCTGCCCAAAGTCAGTAGTGGACGTTTCGTTGCGCCCGTAGTTGTAGCTCAGATCCCAGGTCCAACTGGTGCTGATATCGCCGGTAAGGCCAGTAACAATTTGCCAATTGTCCAGATTCTGCTGGAAGGAACGACCACCGGTTTCGGTTAAACGACGACGGAACTGAGCGATGTCAACGCCGAATGGGTTGTAGTAGTTATCCTTGGAAATCACCGCGCCCGGCTGGATCGAAGCATAGCTGGGATCAAAGCGACTGTCATAAGGCTGGGGTGCCAGCAACTGCTCGGACCTACGGTTGGCAAAGCGTGCTTCAGTATAGGCAGTGATGCCCTCATACAACTCGTAATCGCCCTGGAAGAAAAAGCTGGAGCGCTCGTAGGGTGTTTGCATGTAGTTGACGGGTGCAAAGTTGTAGGTTGCGGGACCGCAATTGGGACCAGCGGGCCCATAGTCACTTATCGATGCACCGCCTGTGGCTGAATTAGCGCAGATTGTTTGATTATTACCGAAGCCTGGGATGTTGAAGTATCCATTTTCACGGCGAGAGGAACCAAAGGTTACCCAGCCAGAAACACCGTTGCCGTCTTCGTCAGTCCAGGGATCACCGGAAAAGCCATATTGACGGAATTCTTCCGGATCATAAACGGCTACAGCCTGGTTCAGATAGGCTTCGTCATATGCGGCCAGGAAGATTTTCTCCTGTTCGGTGTATTCGATACCGATCACAAAATTACCGCGATCCGTGTTGCCACCGGTAACGAAGCTGGTCTGGTAGTTCTGTCCACCCAGGTCGAAGCTTTCGCCGATGGTGAATTCAAATTCAGCACCTTCGAAATCTTGACGGGTGATGATGTTTACCACGCCTGCGACAGCGTCAGCGCCATAGATGGTGGATGCACCGTCTTTGAGAATTTCAATACGTTCAACCATGGATACAGGAATGGTTGAGAAGTCGTTGAACAAGGCAGGCGCGCGCCGGCCATTGATCAGAACAAGTGTGCGGTTCGTGCCCATGCCACGGATATCGACAGCGACGCGGCCACTACCGCCGTTGTTACGCTGGGTGGATATCGGAGAACCACTCATCATTGGTAAGTCCTGAACCAACTCACCCAGGTCGGTAATACCGGTACGCTTGATGTCGTCACGATCCAGAACGGTTACGGGGTTCGCACCTTCAATGTCGATGCGGCTAATACGTGAACCGGTTACTTGAACCCGGTCAATATCGGCGGCTTCTTCTTCACTGTCCTGTGCAAAAACAGGTGAGGAAGAGAGTGCGAAGCTGGCCATTGCACCGGGAACCATTGCGTATTGCACGGCTTGGTACAGAGGATTACGGCTATATTTCATCTGGACTCTCCAAAATTTTATTTGGTTTGGTTGCTTTCATAAGAAGTCAACCCGGATATTTTTGTGTCAATGGCGCAAGCCTCAAGACACAAATCATGCGTGGGCAAAATCCGAGCTCGAACGGATGGTATCACCATTTCCCCCAGAAGTGAAAGTCTTTATTAACCTGTAATTAACAGTTAAATAACGAATTTGAGTGCGGAGTTTTTGGGCTATTGCTATGTCAATTCAATCGATTAACGCGAGGCCGATAAACTTGCCACAAGAGCTTCAGCCTTGCCAGCTCAACCTGAAGGCTCAGCGTTTTCCCAGGCGGGCATCGCCTGAAAAGCTTTCGATGCGAATACTGGCGCCATTATCTCCCTCGCGGAATTGCAAACTGCGACCGGGCAGGTTCGAGCCCTTGGAAACTTCTCCAAAATCCGAACGTATTTCGCCGGAATAGGTTTGAGCAGTGAATTCCGCCTGTTGGGTGGCCGGCAGCAGCAAGGTTACGTCACCACTCATGCTGTCTGCACTCAATCTTCCGCCATCGCTGACTTCCAGATTCAGTTCCAGGTGACCGGAAACGGTTTCAAAAC
>JANOGQ010000528.1:0-6021 GCA_031406105.1 Lysobacterales bacterium
TGCCAACACGATCATCGCAGCGAATACGGACAACACGCCGGCGGCCGTGACGGTGGCCGAACAAACACTAGTAGGGCGAATTACCGGTGGCAACATTGATGACCTGAGTATCGCACAGGTCCGGACGTTGCTTGGCGTGGACTCGGCTTCCCTAAATGTCCAGTCAGGAACTTCATACACCGTTGATGCGGCGGATAACGGCAAGGTCCTGGTATTTACCAATGCCGCGGCCATCGCCGTCACGCTGCCCGATTCGTTTGCCGTCGGCTTTCAATTTACGGTGGTGCAGACAACAGCAGCCGGCGTCCCAACTGTTACGCGTTCAGGTTCCGATACGATAAACGGTGCGTCTACGGGCGTTGCTCCATCGGCGCAATGGAAAGGCGCTTACTTCTTGCAGCATGCTGCAAATGCATGGATCTGTTTGAAATGATGCACTTGCCGATAACGGGGATTGTTAGTGGCGGTGCGGTCGCAAGAGCCGTCGTCAGTGTCGAGCATGTCACTGTCAGTTTTGCAAGTACTGATGTCACCCAAACAGTAAATCTGACCATGGGACAAGATGAATCCCAGTGTGTGCCGTTTGCGTCGGCAAGAAATTCCGCCACTCTCAGCACTTTTAGCCAACTCGACTTAACCCAAATTGGTGTCAGTGTTGAGGTTTACAACAACGGTGGCACGGCCGCGCTGCGATTGCAGAGAATCACACACGGCAGCCGATCAATAGTCGTTAAGGTTGAGGTTGTAGAGTTTTCATCCGGAGTAACCGTACAAAGAGGAACGTCTTCCTATACTACTCTGTTAACTGGCACAGCTTCAATCACCGCCGTGGATTTATCGAAGGCATTTTTAGTCTTTACAGCCCGTGGTTCTGCATCCGCTTCAAGAGCGCCAAAGGATGCTTTTGTCAGGGGCCAGTTCAACAGCACCACACAGCTGGGCTTTGATCGAAACAACGATGTGTCGGCGCCTGCCGACGATGTCACAGTTTGGTACTATGTGGTTGAGGATACTGATGGCGCTCTGTTCGACGTGCAAACCGTGTCCATCAGCCAGGGTTCTGGTGTCACTACTACAAACACAACTATTTCCTCGGTGGACATGTCAGCGAGCATTGTTGTGGCAAGTGCAAACGGGGCTGCTGCATCGGCCGGCTTAAACAGCGAGGGTTATTCTTACCTACAATCAGCCACCAATGTCAGGACCATCAGAACAAATTCAACGACCAACACCGATGATCACGTCGCTTATGTAATCGAGTTCTTGGATGGAACCACGGTACAGCGTGGAATTAGAACCACGAACACCGGAACAGCTGGTGACGCTGATAGATCGGAAACTGTAGCCATAACAACAGTTGACACCACCAAATCTATTGCCAAATGGACTGAGTGCAGCCGTACGGTGAGAAGTGGGCGTAACGTCATTTACAACGGCAGCAACGTTCATTCGCTAGAGATAACCGCTGGCGGCGCTTCAATCACGATCGCTTATCGCGGGTCTGGTACAGCCAGCGAGGTTGAGGCCGCATGGGAAGTTGTGACTTTTAATACATGATCCGAGGCATCTACAAACACCCTGCAAGTATCTGATTCTTCGAAGCAGAAACCCGCGATTCCATCAGGAATGTAGATTCACAAACCCAACCAAAACCCGCACCACTCCGCCATTTTCAGCCAATCAAACAAACTCATTCGTAATGCGTAGGTCAGGTGTTCGAGTCACCTATCCGGCACCATTCACTTTATTTTTGCTGGCCCGAAAGAACAAACAGCAGGTAAGCCAGTCATGCTGAGTGCAGCCTAATTTGATTTTCTGCCTACTGGCCATTGCCTCCTGGTTATTGCCAATAAACAGGGCTGAAAAGGACGACCAGCGGCAAGATCTCCACAACCTGGATACTCGTCAAATTAAGTAAAATTTAATAAATCTTCACTATCGGTGGCTATTTAGGCTACACTGCGCGTAATTTAGTTTAACAACCCCTTTCATGGTGCCAGCGATTTCTTCCGATTCTTGAATCTGCAGTCGACAAAAAGCAGCTGAACAGGAACCGGATTTCAAAGAATGCAAAATTTGCTCAAACCCATCTCTCCATTAAATCTCTCACTCTTGATTCATCTGAGTTTTTGAGAGCGGGCAGCATTTTATTTCCATTTTGCGAGCACCCAAAAAGAATTTCTGCCGAAGGCAGAATGTTTAGTCAGACCCATTATTATTAATTTGAGGATATAAGTTCATGAGTACAGGTACAGTCAAGTGGTTCGATGCAGGTAAAGGTTACGGTTTCATCACCCCTGATGACGGCGGTAAAGATTTGTTTGTTCACCACTCCGAAATCCAGAGTTCAGGCTACAAAACTTTGAACGACGGCCAGAAGGTTGAATTCGAATTGGGACAAGGCCAGAAAGGACCTTGTGCTACGAAAGTTCTGCCGCTCTGATTTAACGCTGCAGTACCTGGCATGATAACAGTCCGGGAGGCCGGTTCTACTGGCGCCCCGGGCGGTTTTGTTCAGTAACTGCATTCGCTGCAAAGCCGCTCGTAAGTAGCAAACAGCAAGTGAAATCGAGCATGGTTACTCAGTAGCCATGCTCTTTTTTTTGCCCGGCGCAATCTGAGATTTTAAATACCAGCCAGCTGTCTTACCCAGGTCACCAACGTGGCCATCTGCTTGCCCGCTCGAAAGTTCCATCGCGGCGTTCTATGGCAATCCGTGGCAATACTGGCTGCATGTTCAATATCGCTGCTGATTGAGGTCGCTGTAATGGTATCTGCCAGGCGTGGCAGGCGGGCAGATACTCCGATAGCTTCATCTGGTGCAATCGAGTAGTGTTGGAAGATGACAGATAAAGCACACAGGGCCACAGCAGAGCCCTCAATACCTGCCAAACGGGGCATCACCCTGTTGCTGTTGTTAGTGGTTTATACCTTCAACTTCATAGATCGGCAAATCGTCGGCATCCTGGCGATTCCGATCAAAGCCGACCTGGGATTGACCGACACCCAATTGGGCCTGATGGGCGGCCTGGCCTTCGCGCTGTTCTATACCGGGCTGGGCATCCCCATAGCCATGCTGGCCGACCGCTACAATCGCACCTGGATCATGACCATTGCACTGACTTTCTGGAGCGCAATGACTGCGGCTTGCGGGCTGGCCAGCAATTTCTGGCAATTGTTCCTTGCCAGACTGGGCGTCGGTGTGGGTGAAGCAGGTGGCGTTGCACCGGCTTACTCACTGATTGCGGACTACTTTCCATCCAATCAACGTGCCCGGGCCCTGAGCATTTTTTCTTTCGGAATTCCCATAGGCAGTTCCATCGGCATTGTATTGGGTGGTGTCATTGCCAGTCTGATCGACTGGCGCACGGCTTTTTTTGCGGTAGGTCTGGCCGGAATCATATTGGCACCGATTTTTCGCTGGCTGGTAAAAGAGCCCGTACGCGGTGGTTTCGACTCCAAGCCGCTCTCCAGGCGAGCGCCGCGCTTGCGTGAAATCGTCAGTACGCTGGCGAGTAAACCCAGTTTCTGGTTGATTGCATTGGGCGCATCCTGTTCCTCCATGATGGGCTATGGCTTGTTTTTCTGGCTGCCCTCGTTTTTTGTGCGCAGCTACGGACTTACACTACTGGAGGCTTCATTGTTCTTTGGCGCTATGTTGCTGATTGGCGGGATGGCAGGGATCTGGGCCGGTGGCTGGCTGGCGGATCGTTTCGGGCCCGACAAACGCAGTCGTTACCTGACCATACCAGCCTGGGCCTTTATAGCCACGCTGCCCTTCTATGTGTTCGGCATACTCTCGTCCAATCTGTATATCAGCTTCTTTGTGTTATTGGTGCCCACTGCTTTGGGCCTGGTGTGGCTGGGGCCAGTGGTTTCCACCATTCAACATATGGTCCGCCCGGACATGCGCGCTACAGCTTCCGCCGTATTCCTGTTTGTCAATAACCTGCTGGGCATAGGCCTTGGTACCTGGGCGCTGGGCGCTTTATCGGATGGCCTGACGGCGCGCTTTGCCGAAAATGCCCTGCGCTATTCCATACTGGCTGGAACGGTTTTCTACCTCTTCGCAGGAGTCTTGTTCTTTCTGGCCGCGAGGCGGCTGGAGCAGGACTGGGAGGCTTGAATGGGGCAGATTACACAATACATTGCACATCAAGGTTTTAGATTCAATGAGCTATAGCGAACATCATTACCTGAGCCGCGATGGCCTGAGGCTTTATTATCGTGACTATGGCAGTGGTGAGAAGACTATTCTTTGCCTGCATGGGCTGACCCGCAACAGCAAGGATTTTCATAAACTGGCCGAGCATCTGGCTCCCGATTACCGCCTGATCAGCGTGGATATCCGCGGGCGTGGTCAGTCGGGCCGGGATTCCCGACCCCTGCGCTACAACCCGGGGCAATACGTCAAGGATGCCTGGCAACTGCTGGATCAGCTGCAGGTGCAACAAGTGACGGTGATCGGCACTTCGCTGGGCGGACTGATGGCCATGATCATGGCGGATCAACAGCCCAAGCGATTACGTGCCGTGGTGCTCAATGATATTGGCCCCGAACTGCCACGGCCTGCGGTGCAGCGCATCCTGAGCTATGCCGGCAGGTTGCCACCCGCGCAGACCTGGCAAGAGGCTGCCTTGCAGGCCAAAGGCGCTTATGAAATTGCCATGCCGGGTATGCCCATGGAATTCTGGCAGGAGTTCGTCAAACTGTCCTATCGTGTGAATGCCGCCGGTAAGCCGGAACCCGATGCGGATCCCGCCATTGGCCAGGTCTTGCGCCATCCGCCGGCCATGATTCAATGGCTGCAATGGATGAACAAACGCGGCTGGATCCATCGAGTGGCCGGGGTCGCCATCGATCCCTGGGATTCCTTCCATGCAGTCCGAATGCACTGCCTGCTGGTACACGGTGCCATTTCAGATGTGCTTACCGATGAGATTGTTGCCAAAATGTTGGCGGTGCATGCGCGGCTGCAGGTGGTTCGTGTGGCTGATCGCGGGCATGCGCCTTTGCTGGATGAGCCGGAAGCGCTGGCGGCAATTGATGGCTTTCTGGATAAAGTGCATTCATCCTGAAGAAACGCGTTTTTTACTTCACTGATTTTCGCAAGAATAGTTATTGCTTTACCACCAGAATGCTGTTCAACATCGGGTCTTCGCAATAAGCCATGCGGGTGCCGCTGGCTGCCTCCTGCTGCAAAGCGGCCAGCACTTCGGCCTTGATGCGCTCACCGGGGGCCAGTGCCGGCACGCCGGGTGGATAGGGCGCGACGGTTTCCGCAGCAATTCGCCCGATAGCCTGGTGTGCAGGCAGGCGTTCGTGGTCGCTGAAAAATGCCTCGCGCGGGCTCATCACGGTTTCGGCATTTACCGTCCAGGCGGTGATGGGTACTATGGGGCGGGGTGTTCCCCGGTGTTCCTCAATAGCCCTGATGATTTGCGTCACCATGCGATTCACTGATTTGCTGTTATCGGCCAGCGTAAGAACCGGGCCAAAGGTATCGCGATCGGCAAATTCCAGGTGTATACCGCGTGATTCCAGCACATCCGCAACTATTTGCCCGTCTGCGCCAGTACCCACAAGGTTGAGGACGATTTTGGTTGGGTCATGCATGAACAGGGCGGGCGAGCGCTCTGCGATTTCGGCGCCTACCACCCCCAGGCCCGGAACTGCGCGAAACCTTTCACGTGCCTCGTTTGCAAGTTGGATTGCGTTGCCCAGCAATTCCTCGCCACGGTCCTGCAACAGCGCACGAGCCCGATCAATGGATGCAAAAATGCCACCTGAGGGGCTGGTGGTGTGCAATCCTTCGAAGGCGTTCTCCAGACGTTCAATGTTGATGTATTTACTCTGCGCCAGCACCATGGAAGATTGGGTGAAGCCGGTCAGGTGTTTGTGAATGCTGGTCACCAGCACGTCCGCTCCGGCTTGCAGGGCATGCGGTGGCAGGTCCGGGTGAAAACCCAGGTGCGCGCCCCAGGCGGCATCTACCGTCAAGGGAATACCATGAGTGTGGGC
>JANOGQ010000582.1:0-7635 GCA_031406105.1 Lysobacterales bacterium
CTCAGACCACTCCGGCCGCCAGAAGGTCCTGGAAGTTCAGCGCTCCCTGCAACTCGCCATGCGCATCGATCACCAGCAGGCCCTGGATGCGGTATTCCTGCATCATCTGTATGGCTTCCACGGCCAGTGCATCGGGGCTGATGTGCTTGCCACCCGGGGTCATGATTTTGGTGATGGGCGTGGTATGGGGGTCCAGCGCAGAATCCAGCGCGCGGCGTAAATCACCATCGGTAAATACGCCAATCACTTTGCCGTCCGCCTGCGTGATGGCGCACATACCCAGCCGTTTGCGGGTGACTTCCACAATGGTCTCGCTGAGACTTGCGGTTTCGTTCACGCGGGGAATTTTATCGCCACTGTGCATGATGTCGCGGATGTGCAGTAACAAGCGGCGGCCAAGCGCGCCAGCGGGGTGTGAGCGGGCGAAATCTTCCCGGGTAAAGCCCCGCGTTTCCAGCAGCGCAACCGCCAGCGCATCGCCCATCACAAGAGTCGCCGTGGTGCTGGAAGTGGGCGCCAGCCCCAGCGGGCAAGCCTCTTTGGCGACACTGACATCGATATGCATATCGGCATGAAGCGCCAGTGTGGAAACGGCATTGCCAGTCATGGCAATCAGCGGTACGCCCAGGCGTTTCAAGGGCGGCAGTATGGTATTGAGCTCGTCGGTTTCGCCGGAGTTGGACAGCAACAACACCACGTCCTCGGCTTTGATCATGCCCATGTCGCCATGGCCGGCTTCTGCCGGATGCACGAAAAATGCCGGTGTGCCGGTGCTGGCCAGCGTAGCGGCGATCTTGCTGCCCACATGGCCCGACTTACCCATGCCGATCACCACGATGCGGCCCTTGCAGGCCAACATGGCGGCACAGGCGGCAACGAACTGATCATCCACCCGTTCGGGCAGAGCATTGATGGCTGCCGCCTCAGTTTCAATCACAGCACGGGCCAGTGCCTGTATGGCTTGCTTGTTCATAGGGCCATTCTACCTGTCATTGGTTACTATTGGCTGTCATTGGCTTTCATGGCCTGCCGCTTGATGCAACTGAGTGCGTTTTCAGACCGGCAAAACGCTGACGACATTTTCTGCGGTTTGCCAGACCAGCACCAGGTAGACCAGATACAGCAGCAGCAACAGCGCACCTGAGGATCGACGGATCCTGCCCGGTCCGCGTATGCCGTAGGCCATAAAGAACAACAATACGGTAAAGAGGAACATCACCGGCATGTCCTGCACCAGCACCGATCGTTCAAAAGTAAGGGGTGAAATGACTGCGGCTATACCCAGAACACCGAGTATGTTGAACATATTGGAGCCGATGATATTACCGATGGCGAGATCATCTTGCTTGCGCAAGGCACTGGTCAAGGAAGCGGCCAGTTCGGGCAGGCTGGTGCCCAGCGCCACGATGGTCAGGCCGATTACTGTCTCGGAAACTTCCAGTGCACGGGCAATGCTGATCGAGCCCAATACCAGGAAGTGTGAACTCAAGGGCAGGATGACTAAACCCACACCTACCCAAAACAGGGCTGTGCGAGTGTGCATGTCAGCCGGTATTTCAGCGGCATATTCCGTGGCCAGCGGATTGCCGGGTTCCTTGCGGGTACCCAGCCTTATCATCCAAAGGATCAAGGCGGTCAACCCTGACAGCAGCAGGATGCCTTCCAGGCGGCTGAAGTTCAGGTTAGCCGCCATGATGAAACTGACAAGCATGATCAACATCAATCGCGGGTAGTCACGTTTGAGGATTTGTGCTTCAACCCGCAGTGGGTGAATCATGGCGGTAAAGCCCAGGATCAGGCCGATATTCGCGATGTTGGAGCCTATGGCATTACCTATCGCCAGGCCGGGCTTGCCTTGATAGGCTGCCATTGCAGAAACCACCAGCTCTGGCGCTGAAGTGCCGAAAGCCACAATAGTCAGGCCTATGATCAAGGGAGAGACACCGAGGTTCCTGGCCAGCGCAGCGGCGCCTGCAACCATGCGGTCGGCTCCCCACACCAGGAGTATGAATCCACCCAGCAGTTGTGCTGTGGTTATCAGCACCAGGGCGCGCGAATTTCCGCCATAACAAGATCGGCCATGCAACCGCTCAGGGTACCCTTGCCAATGACAGTTCCGAAGCCGGTGCCGTTACCCATGCCGCCAAATGAACCTGCCTTTGCCATAATTCCACTATGATCCCGTTTCAGGATAACTGTTGTTTGCTGGCGCATTTTCATTATGATGCCCGCTTTTGCAAGCTCGTCATCGCATGATTGCATGATGCTTTGAATACAAGAGGTAATACAGTCTATGGATAGCACCACGATAGAGCAAATGATTGCTGCCGGATTACCGACCGCCACGGTCAGCGTAAGCGGTAATGATGGTGTGCATTTCGAGGCCGTCGTGGTCAGTCCGGAATTTGCCGGGCGCGCCACTTTACAACGCCACCGCATGGTTTACGCCACGCTGGGTAAGCTGATGGGTAATGAAATCCACGCTCTGGGGCTTAAAACCCTGACCCCGGAAGAGCAATCCTGATATGGCGCGTATCTGCATCGAGGGTGGAATTCCGCTGCACGGCGATGTGCGGATTTCCGGTGCCAAGAATGCCGTGCTACCCATCCTGGTCGCCAGCATTCTGGGCAATGGCACTTCGCGCATCAGCAATGTACCTCACCTGCAGGATGTGACCACCACCATGGAATTGCTCGGCCGTATGGGCGCGGCACTGGGCGTAAATGAGCGCATGCAGGTGGAAATCGATCCGCACGGTATTGATCGTTTCGAGGCACCTTATGATCTGGTCAAGACCATGCGCGCGTCCATCCTGGTTTTGGGTCCGCTGGTAGCCCGTTATGGTCGGGCCATAGTTTCCTTGCCGGGTGGTTGTGCCATCGGTTCACGGCCGGTAGACCTGCATCTGCGTGGCCTGCAACAACTGGGGGCTGAAGTCAGCGTGCAGAATGGCAATATCGAGGCCCGTGCCGATCGCCTGATAGGCGCGCGCATGGTGATGGATACGGTATCGGTAACCGGTACCGAAAACCTGCTGATGGCAGCAACTCTGGCGCGGGGCTGTTCGGTGATTGAAAACGCCGCACAGGAGCCGGAAGTGGTTGACCTGGCCAACTACCTGATCGCCATGGGTGCGCGTATCTCTGGAGCCGGCACCAATACCATCGAAATAGAGGGTGTTGAGCAACTCACTGGCGCTGATTACACGGTACTGCCGGATCGCATTGAAACCGGTACTTACCTGGTAGCCGCTGCCATGTCAGGCGGCCATGTACGTTGCACCCACGCCAATCCGCGGCATCTGGATGCGGTACTGGACAAATTGCAGGAAGCAGGTGGTGAAATCGCTTGTGGCAATGATTGGGTGGCGCTGAACATGCAGGGCCGCAGAGCCAAAGCGGTGAACATCACCACCGCGCCTTACCCGGCGTTTCCTACCGACATGCAGGCTCAATTTACGGCTCTGAATGCCGTAGCGGAAGGCACAGGTACCATTACTGAAACCGTGTTTGAAAATCGCTTCATGCATGCCCAGGAATTAAGCCGCCTGGGCGCCAATATCCAGCTCAAAGGAAACACGGCCATTATCCGGGGTGTAGCAAAGCTGACGGGCGCACCCATCATGGCTACTGATCTGCGGGCTTCAGCGAGCCTGGTTCTGGCGGGCCTGGTGGCCGAAGGGCAAACCCTGGTGGATCGGGTATATCACATCGATCGGGGCTACGAAAACATCGAGGAAAAACTGGGGCAACTGGGTGCCCGCATTCGGCGCATCGGCAGTCGCGGTTAACAGGCCCTAGCCGGATTGCCGCGCACTGCAAGCCGGGCCAGCAGTGTAGGATTGGTCGGCCAGTTGCAAGTTTGCGATGCGCATTTCCACGTGTTCACCATCGGTTTTGCCGTGCTCCAGTCGCACGGCCAGATAATCCAGTGCAGGCGCGTACCAGGCACGGGTGTATCTTTTGCTCTCGGGTGAGCGAATGCGTTCTACCGGGATGGTCTCAAGGCAACCAAGGCTGGTTTCCAGCATTTCCGGGGGTAAGATACGAAAGTTCTGCTGCTTGACTTCGTCTTCGTCCACCAACCAGAACTCCATGTTTTCTTCCTGCTTGCGCAGGCGGCGTTGAAGTTCGAGTTTCAGCGACAGGCCATCCAATGCCTCACCCCGTAAATTCAGTTCTATACTTTTCCGATCCACTTCAATCGTGACTGTATCGCTGGGCCAGTCGAACAGCGCGATCCAATGATTGCCTATGCCTGCGACCGAAATATCGCGCTCAAAACGCAATGGCACGAAACGACCATCCTGCAGCTGCCCTTCAACGTACTCACGATCCTTTGCGCGCAGAAAGCGGGCCAGGCCATGGGTGCCGCTGCCTTCCGTACTCATGATCCACTTATCACCTTCGTTGCTGAGCTGGACATTGGCTTTTCCGGCCAGCTTGCCATTGCGATAAAGGGAATAGCGCGCACTGTACTCCTGCAAGTCACTCGCCAACAGGTCAGCGGGTAACAGCATCAACGCCAGCACAAAGCCAGTCATAAAGCCAATGGGCGAGCCAAACATAAAGCCAATGGGCGAGCCAAACAGTGAGCCGAATGTTTTATTCAAGAAAGCTCCCGTCGGTCTGCAGCTGCAAGGGCTGATGCAGTAATCTGCCAGCATAATAAACGCGGTCTTCGCTGCGGCGCAGCAGACGCTGGCAAAACAAGCGGGTGGTTGCAACGATGAGTTCATGTTCCCGCGGCGCCAGACGGGCTGCCAACTGCTCCGCCGTATCCTGTGCCAAGACAGGAATGCGCACTTGTGAGATCAGCGGGCCCCCGTCAAGTTCCCCGCTGACAAAATGCATGCTGGCGCCGTGCTCGCTGTCCCCAGCCTGCAAAACCCTGCGGTAGGTGTCTGTGCCGCGATACAGCGGCAGCAGGGAAGGGTGCAGATTGATCATCCGTCCGCCAAAAGCCTGAATCACAGCCGGCCCGAGGATGCGCATAAAGCCTGCCAGCACCACCAATTCCGGTTCCTGTTTGGCGATCAGATCTGTTAATGCCTGGTCGTAATCCCCATGGCTGTTGAATTGCGCATGGGACAGGACAGAGCAGGGCACAGCGGCTTTGGCTGCACGTTGCAGACCAGGCGCATCAGCGCGATTGCTGATCACCTGGGTAAGTTTCATATCCAGTCTGCCTTGCTGGTGGGCATCGATCAGCGCCTGCAGATTGCTGCCAGTGCCGGAAATCAACACCACGACACGGCAGGAACTCACCCTGTCAGATACTCGACCTGCGATTGCCCTTTGCGACTGACCACCTTGCCGATTTCGTAGCAGGCTATGCCGGCAACTTGCGATGCCTTGATCAGCGCAGGCGCTGCGCTGTCAGTAGTCAGCATAACCATGCCAATGCCGCAATTGAAGGTGCGCAGCATTTCCGGCTCGGAAATCCCGCCTTGACGCTGCAGCCAGCTGAACACGGCTGGCCGGGGCCAGGCTGAGGGGTCGATCACCAGGCCGCAATCGTCAGAAATCACCCGGATGATGTTTTCGGTCAGCCCACCGCCGGTGATATGGGCCAATCCATCAATTCCGCCATCAATGCCATTGCCTTCCTGAGCCAGCATGGCCAGCACGGGCTTGACGTAGAGCGTGGTGGGTGCCAATAGCGCCTCAGCCAGCTTGAGCTCGGAACCATCCGCGTTAGTGAGTGTTTCCTCCAGGCTGGCCTGGCTGTGCTCAAGCACCTTGCGAATGAGTGAATAGCCATTGGAGTGTGGGCCGCTGGAGGCCATGCCCAGCAGACGATGGCCCGGTTTGATGCGGCTGCCATCGATCAGGCGGGAGCGTTCTACCACACCTACAGCAAAACCGGCCAGGTCATAATCTCCGGCACCATACATGCCGGGCATTTCAGCAGTCTCGCCACCGATGAGCGAACAGCCCGACTGGCGGCATCCTTCTGCGATGCCGTTAATCACTGTCTCGGCGATCTCCAGCTCGAGTTTGCCGGTGGCAAAATAATCCAGGAAAAACAGCGGCTCCGCGCCGCTGGTGAGTATGTCGTTCACGCACATGGCCACCAGATCGATACCTATGCTGTCGTGACGACCCAGCTGGCGCGCCAGCAACAGCTTGGTACCCACGCCGTCGGTGCCGGACACCAGCAATGGTTGCTTCCAGCGTTGCAAGTCCAGCTGGAACAGTCCGCCAAAGCCGCCCAGACCGTTCAGCACCTCGGGTCGCATGGTTCGTTTGACGGCGGGTTTGATGCGTTCCACCAGCTCATTGCCGGCGTCGATATCGACCCCGGCGTCGCGATAAGACAAACCGCCGGCGGGTGTGGATGGTGATTTATTCAAGGCAGAATCCAGTTTAATCAAGGCCAAAACGGTTAAGCTGGCACAGGGGCTGAGGCTTAAGTTTCAAAGCCCCCCTATGTTATCGTATTCGACTCCGCGATGGATGGCTTGCAGCGCCATGGACATGCCCGATGATCAGAACTTTGCAGAAAACTTCATGCAGCGCAATGCCAGACCGGTACCAGCCACTTTTGTTGTTGCTGTTGTGTTGCTTGCCATTAAGCCCATTGCAGGCCGCTGATGAACTTTACCAGGGCAGTGCCGTGGTGGCTGATCAGTCCCCGGCCGAGCTGGAGAAAGGCATGCAGGGTGCGTTGCGGCAGGTGCTGGGGAAGTTATCCGGCCTGAGCGATTTTTCGGACTATCCGGGCGCAGACCAGGTTTGGACTGAAGCGCGTAAGATCGTGCTGGCGTTTTACTATGAAAATCACCCGATCCTGTTGCCGGATGGCAGTAGCCGTGAAGAAAGTCGCCTGGTGGCCAATTTCTCCCCCCAAGCGGTTGACCAGCTGGGTGTCGGGTTGCAATTACCTCGCTGGAAACCCGATCGGCGGCCGTTGATGGCCTGGCCCATTGTGGATAGCGGGCAGCAGCGCATCATCATGCCCATTGAGCTGCAATACGCCTGGGAAGGAATGGCTGATCTGGCGCGCAAGCGCGGCATGCCCATACGTTGGCCAGAAGCAGATGAGAATGGTGAATACGCGGTCGATGTGCAGTTACTGTGGGGTGGCTATACCGAAGAACTGGGTGAGACAGGACCGGGTGAGACCCTGGTCATCGCTGCGCTGCAGGATGGTCCGGAGTGGAATGTCCGTATGAGCATGGACTACGAAGGGCTGCGCTGGTCCGAGCGCTTCCGCGGGCCAGACCTTGAAGCGACCCTCGCTCAGGGCCTGAGCCTTGCCATAGACCAGGTCGTGAAGGCCAGTTCCATTGCTGCCGCTGATACGGGGGATTGGCGGGTGGACCTCACGGTGACACACCTTAGCAACGCGCAAGACTACGCCCGCTCCCTGGCTTACCTGCAGGGCCTGAGTGTTGTTGAAAGTGTGGCGGTCAAGAAAGCGCTGGCCGGACAAGTACAGTTTTCATTGGCACTGAATGCGGCGCCCAGCTATTTGCAGCAATTCCTGCTAACCGGAAAGACCTTGCTGCCGACTGCGGTGGAAGGGGAATACCAGCTGCAGCCATGAATCTGAATTTTCTTACTGACGAGAGGATACTCTTTGAAGAATGATCTGCGCATCTTGTGGGTTTTGATCCTGGCAGTATTCCT
>JANOGQ010000014.1:0-8763 GCA_031406105.1 Lysobacterales bacterium
CTGGCTTTGCGTCAATCGCAAGGGTTCACGCCCCAGCTCGCGGCAAATTGCTTCCTGGAAATGTGAGGCGAGTGGGGCAATATCATCCAGCCGAACACTCAGAGGCGGCACTTCCACCGGAAAGACGCTGATACGATAGAGTATAGGTAGCATTAAAGCCCTATTGCCAGAACCGCGAATGTATCGGAACGCATTTTTCATCAATGCATGGCCTGGCTTTCAGCGAATTGTCGCGCTATTTGCCCGGTGAAGGCTGAAATCTACTTCTTCATCAATTTATTTCACGCCAATTCCGATGTCTGGGCGTAGACATCCCTGCCGCCAGCAGTCAATATGGAGGCGACCAACTGGGAACTGGGCGACAAGGACGGTTATCAGCAGACCGACAAGCGGGCCGAATTTCCGGACGGCTATTCCTGGCATCTGATCGACATCGACAAGGGCAGCCATCTCGAACCGGCGCTGGCCAAGGGCCGGGTTGATCAACGCGCCAATGAGGCGGTGCGTCTCCTGTCAGCCGTGCTGACCGACATGGCAGTCAAGCCCTGATGGCGGGGCGGGGCGCCGTTGCGGGTTGCTGCCATCATTGGCAACTAACGGAAGCAAAAAAATTTATTCCATAATCTAATTAATTAAAGGAAGTCGAAAATGAACCCAGCACTTCGTATGGCGGTAATCCTATTTCCCATGATGGCATTGTCGGCTTCGGTTGCTTCCGCTGCTACTGTCTACACCGGCGAGACAATCCAGGATGCCAGAGTAATCAGCCAGTTAGATATCACCGACCTCGAGCCGGGCAAGATGCACCGTTTCATGTTCCGCGGTGCCGAGACCGCCACCGGCCAGTACTGGTATGTGCCGGTGCTGGTGGCCAAGGGCGCCAAGCCTGGCAAGCGCATCCTTTTCGTGGCTGGCAACCATGGCGATGAACTTAACCCGATTGCCGCGGTGCAGGCCACCTTTGCAACGCTCGATCCGACGAAGATGAGCGGAACGGCGATTGCACTGATCGGTCCCAGTCGGCAGGGTGTCGAGAACATCACCCGCACCTGGTCGATCAACGAACTGGGCGGCGCACAGATCAACCCCAACCGCACCTGGCCCGGCCGAGAGAAAGGCAATACAGTGGAGCGCCACTCCTGGCTGATAACCAACAAGCTGATTTTGGGCAATGTCGATGTCGGCATTGATCACCACACCGGTGGCACCGGCATCGATTTTGCGCGGTTCGTCTTTGCCTATGCCAATGATCCGGAATCGCTGAAGCTTGGCGGGCTGTTCCCGGTCGACCAGATCATGAAGGATCCGGGGCTGCCCGGTACGCTGGAATATTCACTGGTCAAAGCCGGGATACCGGCGATTACAACCGAGCTTGGCGGGTCGCGGGGCTTTGTTGACGACATGGTCAAGCTGGGGGTCGACGGCAACGCCAATGTGCTGGCCTATTATGGCGTGTTGCCGGGCCCGGTGGGCAAGACGGCAGCTGATATGAACGCCTTTGTCGGCGACGATCTGGAATCGGTTAGTGCTGTCACCGGCGGTTTTGTGACCCTGCTGGTCAAGGTCAACGATCCTGTGGTCAAGGGCCAGAAGATCGCCGTCCAGCGCAACGGTTTCGGCGATGTCGTGCATGAATATGTATCGCCTGCTGACGGCGTTATTGCGATTACCGGTACCGATGCGGCCACCGATCGCGGTACCGAGATTGCCACCGTGCTTGTCAAGCGTGGCAACTGTGTTGACGGGCAATGCGACTATGGTGGCATCGTTCCCTAAGCATTGCATAAATCCAACAGACCATGAACAAATGGAAATCGATAATGAACCCAGTACTCCGCACGGCGGCAATCCTATTTCCGGTGATGGCTTTATCGGCATCGTCTGTGTTAGCCGCCACGGTCTATACCGGTGAAACGATTAGCGGTAAAAAAGTCATTTCCAGCCTTGATCTCGCTGATCTGCCGACAGGCAAGCACAGTTTCTATTTCGAAGGTGTGCAGATGGGTACCGGCCAGCATTGGTATGTGCCGGTGGTGGTGGCCAAAGGCGCCCAGTCCGGCAAGCGCGTACTGCTGACCGCCGGCATCCATGGCGATGAAATCAGTTCAATGGAATCTGTTCGGCAGGTAATGGCGGCGCTGGATCCGGCAGCCATGTCGGGCAGCGTCATCGCCGCCTATGGCGTGTCGCGTGCCTCTATCGAACGCGTCCAGCGCGAATGGCCGACGGTACATTCCATGTTCAACCTTAACCGGGCGTTTCCCGGCAATGTCGACGGCAGTAATCCGACAGTTCGTCATGCCGGCCTTGTCTGGTCAAAACTGTTCCAGCCCAATACAGATGTCTCCATCGATTTTCACACGCAGATGAGTGGCAGCGCCTTTGCCGATTTCATCTATGCGGATCTGAGCAAGCCTGAAGTCGGGACGATGGTGGCTCTGTATCCCATCGCCCAAGTCAAAAACGATCCAGGCGAGCCTGGCACCTTGGAAACCACTTTTGTGTCGGCAGGTATTCCGTCAGCGACGCTCGAGCTTGGCGGCCCGCGAATCTATGACAAGAAGATAATCCCCCTTTTCACCGAAGGCACCTTGAATGTGCTTAAACATTACAAAGTCATTCCCGGATCGATTGGACGTACGTCAAAAGATGCCAAGACCTTCATCGCCGATGGCTTCAGCCATATACGCGCCACAGAAGGTGGCTTTCTTGATATGCAAGTCGGCTTGAAGGACAGAGTGGTGGCGGGGCAGTTAGTCGCCATACAGCGCAATGCCTTCGGCGAAACAGTTGCGGAGTATAAATCCAGTGTCTCCGGCGAAGTCGCCGTCATCCAGCTGGATGCCATGATCGAGCCGGGTGGACGGGTGATGACCATTCTCTACAATGGCCCGGATGCGCCATGCCCGGCGGGCGGCTGTCCTGAAGATGAAGAAGAATGAAAATACGCGGATTGGTACCTGGTCTGCTATGGACGAGACAGGAAATGGGGATATTTAGCAAATGGAACGGCCGAGTATAGGTAGCATTAAAGCCCTATTGCCGGAGCCCTGAAAGTATCGGAACACACTTTTCATCAATATATGGCCTGGCTTTCAGCGAATTGTCGCGCTATTTGCCCGGTGAAGGCTGAAATCTACTTCTACATCAATCTATTTCACGCCAATTCCGACGTCTGGGCCTAGACATCACTGCCGGGTCTTCGATACTGGCAATGATCCCGACATCACTACCGCACTTATCGCAAGTCTGGATATCAATATTAAATACACGCTTCAGGCGCTTTGCACGCTTGCAGGTGCTCGATGGCAATCCTGCGTTCATGTCCGATCCGATTCTCGCGCGTTGGCATCAGGCCATGGTAACGGGTGGCGCGGAGGCAGCGGCTACGCAGAACGAAGTCACATCACGTCAGGCGCAAGGAACCCTGCCGCCGCCAGTCAAGGATCCCAAAGTGGTTGGCCCGATCATGACCTCCGTCTGGAGCGACTACACGGCCACCGCTGAAAAATTCAACGAGCCGGGTCGCTTCACTGCGATGATTGGCTACGAATGGACTTCGGTGCCGGGCGGCAATAATCTGCACCGGAACATCATGTTCCGCGATGGCCAGGAAACATGTGCGCAGCCGGTACAACGCCAGGTGGCTGACCTGTCCAGGAGTTGCAGGGTGTTCTGATCCGCCACCTCGAGAAGCGAATCTGCGGCGCGCGAAACGTAGACCCCCTCAACGAACTGCTCTACGCCCTCACCCTATTTGCGCAAGCGTGGCTGCAAATGATAATTTCACTTCCGGGTGGGGGTTGTGAGCCCATGGATGTTGCCAGGCACCTGACCAGCGATTACATCAGGAACAAGCTGGGTATCTGAATAAGTTGTATCCTGAATTCATTATTCGCCAGAACAAGAAGAAACACGATATGAAGATCAAACGCATCTTTGCTCACCGGGTTGACCTGCCACTGCACGAGGGGACCTACAAGTGGTCTGGCGGCAAATCAGTATCGGTGTTCGACAGCACGATTGTCGGTGTTGAAACCGATTGCGGACTGGTGGGCTACGGCGAGGTGTGCCCGCTCGGACCTTTCTACCTGCCGGCTTATGCCGAAGGTGTGCGCACCGGTTTGAAAGAGCTGGGGCCGCACTTGCTGGGCTACGATCCCCGCGAACTGGCGAAGCTCAACCAGCGCATGGACGCGGCACTCAAAGGCCATCCCTATGTCAAATCGGGCATCGATATTGCCTGCTGGGACTTGCTGGGCAAGGCCACCGGCTTGCCGGTTTGCACGCTGATGGGCGGGCGCTTTGGCGAGCGTGTGCGGCTCTATCGGGCGATCTCGCAGGAATCAGCCGAAGCGATGGCTGGCAAAGTAGCGAAGTACAAGTCGGAAGGGTACACGCGATTCCAGCTCAAGGTTGGCGGTGATCCCGATACCGACATCGAACGCATACACGCGGTGCGTGCCATGTTGTCATCCAGCGATCGGCTGGTGGCCGATGCCAACACCGGCTGGACCCAGCACGAAGCGGTGCGGGTGGTGCGCGCGGTGCGGGATGTTGATGTGTATATCGAGCAACCCTGTTTGACCTACGAAGAATGCCTGGCGGTGCGGCGCCTGACCGATCATCCCTTTGTGCTGGATGAAAACGTGGATGGAATCGACATGTTGCTGCGTGCCAAGGGCGACCTGGCGATGGATGTTGTCAACCTGAAGATCAGCAAGCTCGGTGGGCTGACGAAAACAAAACAGGTTCGTGACCTGTGCGTCTCGATGGGCATTGCCATGACGCTGGAAGACAGCTGGGGCGGCGATGTGACCACGGCCGCGATTGCGCATCTCGCGCACAGCACGCCGGAGGAATACCGTTTCACCAGTACCGATTTCAACAGCTATAACACGGTCAGCAACGCCACCGGTGCGCCGCAGCGGGTGGAAGGCTACATGCAAGCCAGTGAAGCGGCCGGGTTAGGCATAGAGCCGAGATTCGAGGTGTTGGGCCAGAGGCTGGTGGATGTGAGTTGATCCCGGCAGGGTCCCGAGTACTGGACGAGTTGGTCATTAAGCACCACCCAGTATTAGAGCCGCGGCCCGTCAACAAGGTCTTCGCTTATCCCTTCAGTAAGATTGTCGTGATCGTTTCCTGGCCCATCGCGTCTGGTCCTTTAACAAAGAGTAAAGGGACAGAGTAAACCCAACATCGTTCGGGAAAGCCAACCCCAGAAGATTCCGCTCCTGGCCGATAGGAGAACTCGGCACCCGCGACTCCTGACCGGGAATCAGTTCCGCTTATAGCCTGGAAGCGGTCATTGGCAGTTGTTAGGGGCAAATTGCGGCTACCGACCCGAAGCGGTTCTTAATACCTGTTCAATGCTGATCGACGGACCTGGCCGCTGTGAGTCATTGATAAGCGCTTCGTGGATATCGCCGGTCGGGTGATATAGCGGCACAGCCGTTCCAGCTTGCTGCGTTGATGGACGTCACACACGGTGCCGGCATGCAGGCTGAAGCCGTACATCGTGGTTAACAAAGGAATGTTCAGCTCCTCTTCCATGGATGGCGCGCTGTACAGGGTGATGGCCTTGCGGCCCGCATGATGTTGCGGCCCCCCTTGCTGTGCACCGTGCAGTGGTAAAGGACTTCCGCCACTGTATTGAACGGGCGCTCGTAAACGAACGATTCAGACTGCTGGGATGCCCAGCTGAAGTCGTCCGCAGCCACATCGTGTAAGTGCGTGGAGTTGTTGACCCAGCGCACCGTGTCCCCGGCCTTTTTGGTCAGGTCGTTCGGTGAGAAGAAGTTGTTGCCGAGATTGACGATGTGCACGTCTGCCCGGCCCGCCGGCGGGACCAGGAGGCAGAACAGAGTGACAACGGGATGCGCTTCACGAACATACGACTCTCCCCGAGGGCTTACACGCCCGATTGATGTTATTGTGCAGGCCAAGCTGCGCTTCCGCTCTCCGGAAGTACCGAAAGTCTCGCTGTTTTTGGGCGAAATTACCGGCAGCTGTCGAATTTATTCGCGCAGGCAGGCACAATGGGCATGGGTTTGCGCACCAGGAAAGGAGAGGGACACGCGTGCAATCGACTCGTTCAACCTGGCTGTTCGCGGCCGTCTGCAGCCTGGTCCTGGCGGCCACGGCAGACGTTGCGGCCGGCCCGGTCCCGCCGGCCGTTGACACGTACTATTACGACTTTGATGCGGCGCCGCCCGCCCGGGTGGAACTGGGCCGCATGCTGTTTTTTGACAAGATCCTCAGCGGCAACCTCAACATTTCCTGCGCCAGTTGCCATCACCCGATGGCGGGCACTGGCGATGGCCTTGCCCTGTCGATCGGCGAGGGCGGCCGCGGCCTCGGCGTGACCCGCGACACGGGTTACGGCGAGGGCGCGGTCCATGAGCGGGTGCCACGCAACGCGCCGCCGCTGTTCAATCTCGGTGCGCGCGAGTTCGTCCGCCTGTTCCTCGACGGGCGGGTCGAGGAAGATCCGTCCGCGCCTTCCGGCTTCAGCACGCCGGCGGGCGACGACCTGCCGGACGGGCTGGATAATGTGCTGGCGGCGCAGGCCATGTTTCCGGTCACTTCCGCCGCCGAGATGGCCGGCCAGGCGGGTGAGAACGAACAGGCCGACGCGGCCGCGCAGAACCGGCTTGCCGGGCCCGGCGGCGTGTGGGATCTGATCGCGCAGAAACTGCGGTCGGTTCCGGTCTACACCGAGCTGTTCGTCGCCGCGTTTCCGGAAGAGGTGGCGCAGGCTGAGGACATAACCTACGTGCTCGCGGCCAACGCGATCGCGGCCTACGAGGCCAGCGCGTGGCGCTCCGACAACAGCCCCTTCGACCGCTTTTTGCGGGGCGAAGTCAGGGCCCTGAGCCGGGAGCAGCGCCTCGGCATGAACCTGTTCTATGGCGAGGCGCGCTGCGGCACCTGCCATATCGGAACCTTCCAGACCGACCAGCTGTTCCATGCGATCGCCATGCCACAGATCGGCCCGGGCAAGGGCGACAACCAGGCAGGCTACGCCGACGGCCGCGACGACTTCGGCCGCGAACGCGTCAGCGGTCGCCCGTCCCACGGCTTTCGCTTCCGTACGCCACCCCTGCGCAACGTGGCGCTGACGGCGCCGTACGGGCATTCCGGCGCGTACGATACGCTCGAAGCGATCGTCCGGCACTACATCGATCCGGTTGCCGCCTTGCACCAATACGATCCCGGTCAGGCAGTGCGGCCGTCACGGCCGGATCTAGACGCGCGGGATCTGGTCGTGCAGAGCGATCCGGCGCGGCTTGCGGCCATTGCCGAAGCTAACGAGGCGACCCCAGTGGATCTGGGCGAGCGCGAAGTGCTGCTCCTGCTCGCCTTTCTGCACGCCCTGACCGACCCGGCCGCGCTCGACCTGCGGGCCGAGATCCCGCAAAGCGTGCCGAGCGGCTTGCCGATCTGGGATTAGCGGCACCGGTCAGGGTAAAGCGCGGAAGACTTCTGCTGGCGGCACAGAAAGTTAAATAAAGTTACATAAACCCAATGACCCTTGTGATCACTGAGGCTCTGCGTCTCGCTTTCCGCCAGCAGGGGTAATGTAAAGTCCGGAATCTTTTCGCCAGAATCGAAAGCAAGCACAACGATAACACGCTGACCTGAGCTTCCTTTTCCTTTTCAGCCCGTCTGGCATCCGCAATGCTAGTTTCCCGTTCGCCGCTCAAAAATCAGACCAGGACCCTGAGGAAACCCTGATTTTTTTCAGAGTTTCCCACCACTAGAACCTCAGGGCTGCATGGCGATATTGATCTGTTGACATAAGGCGATATTGTCAGCAACGACACGTTCCAGAGGTATGGTGTTCATCAATCCCAACGATGGAATCGAGTAGGTCGCGGTAGCGTTAGCACAATCATGGAAGATGATGGTCATGGTACCGACCGAAACGGCGTCCGCTGGCGGAGGGCTGGCCGAATCAAATACGCCGCCGGTGCTTACAAATATTTGCAGATCAGCTGTGTCTCCATCGAACTCACCTTGCATGGTAAGCCAGCGCTGGTCCGGTGCACCCAATACGGCAGTAGCGTTCTGGGGCGGTCGCTGGCTGTCATAGGTAAACCAGGCTGAGAACATGACGTTCACGTCGGGAAAGACAGCGAACAATATGCCCTGGCTGTTCTTACCCGGTGTGGCCCACACATCGTTCAGTCCTGAATTGATGAAGAATGGCCCGGTTATGGTGACGCTGACATTGTCCACTGCGGTGTTGTTTGCGGCGTTGCTGTCGCTTAAGGAAAGAATGCCTCCGATAAAATACTGGCCTGCGGACAGGGAATCTGGAACGTCCACCAGATTTTGCTGGCTGCGTGTTTGGCCTGCGGTCAGATCAGCTACCGGAAACGTATTCAATGCGGTATCAGAAACATTTACGACATTATCGGTTGAGGCGTAATAGGTGATATTGAAGACACCTGAGTTGCCGGTGCCATTGTTCCTTATTACAGCCTCGATATCGAACTGATCTCCCTGAGCAAATGCGTTAGGAGCTGGTTTACCCGCTTCGCCCGCGGCTTGCAGGTTATTCAGCAGCGCCGATCCTTCATTCTGAACCGTCACGTCAACCAATTCGACTTCCGCGGCCGATGCGGCCGCCTGCACAGTGATCGTGCCCGTCATACCGCTGGGATGTACTGTGCAGAAGTAAGGGAAAACTCCCACTTGATTGAATGTCACCTCGAAAGTGAAGCTGGAAGCCGTCGGGGAGGCGGTCCACGCGCCCGT
>JANOGQ010000020.1:0-9678 GCA_031406105.1 Lysobacterales bacterium
TTGAACGAAGCCGAAGGCCGGCGGATATCGGGATTCAGGGGCGGTGAACGAGTCTGGGGCCCATGGAGGCAAAGCAGTTGGAAGCTCTTACCGCCATGGGGTTCTAGTTGAGCTGAATCTGGCGTTAAAGCACCTGGTCGCGAACCGGGAAAGTGAGCCGCTAACCAGCCAACCAAACTGCCAAACCGATACCTATGAAGTTGGCAACGGCGTAGCCGAACACACCAAGAAGCACCGCTGGCGCCACCAGGTCAGGGCGGTTCTTACCGGCCGCGAGGGCCGCAGCGCTGGCCGGGCCGCCGGCACAGGCGTTGGATGCGATCACCACTTCCATCAGTTCCAGTTTGAAAAAGCGGCTACCCGCGAACACCACCACGGCATGGCAAACGACGATCAGCAAGACGTAGGCCGCCAGTATCAAGGCGTGGTTCAGCATGGCCGCAATATCCGCACTGATGCCAATGGCCGCGAAAAAGACGTACATGAAAAAGATACCGATTTCGTAATCGCCTGTTAGCCTGGCCAGTTGGCGAGGGAAGATATTCGCAAGCGCCAATGCAAATGCTGTGATGAACAGGATGCTGTAGGAGCCAATGCCGAGGAACTCAGCCACGACACCTGAAACCGCGCAGATCAGGAAAGACAAGCCCAATGCAAAACCCGCGTGAGCCAGATTGATGCCACCCGTACTCACTTCAGCCGCCGCCCGTTCAGCGGCTTCAACGGATTCCGGATTGGTCTGGGTGGAGTGCCGATACCACCAGCGGAACAGCCTCAGAGAGGGCACCATGGCCAGGAAGGCCAGGTACATCACACCGACCACATTATCGGCCGCCACACTGGCTGTCATCACCGAAGGATCGACCTGTAGCGCCTGGCCCACCGCTACCATGTTCATGGATCCGCCAATGTAGGTGGCACTGAAAATTCCCACCAGATCGGCTCCATGCTCACCCAAAGGTAATACGAAGTAGCCCAGAACTGCGCCGATGGTCGTACCGATCGCACCCAGGCAGAAGGCCACGAACATGGAACTGGTTTCCGCCAGCACGCGCCGCAGATTGGCTTTGAACAGCAATAAGGGTACGGCCACAGGAACCATGTACAGCCAAACCACGTTGTAAGCGTCCGCACCCTTGGGCAGAACGCCCAGGTTGGATAGTGCCATGGATACCGCCAGGACAATGGCCACGCCGGAGACATTCCGGCCCAGGGGAGTTTTGTCCGCCCAAAAACCCAAGGCCGCCAAAAACATGAGCACAGCCCACAGTGCCAGCGTCCAGTCCGCGTCAATCAGCGGCAGGCTCAAGGCGCTGTCGTCCGCAGTATCATTTCAACTCGTGAGCACAGCACATCAGTCAACACGCTGCAAATCCAGGTCATGGAAGTCGAAGGAAAAATCAGTGTTCGGTGATACCGCTTTCATGCGTATGCTCTCTACTTTTCCTTCAGGGCTCATGACGAAAGAAACATAAGCATCAGCCATCAGCAAACGATCCACCCAACGGGCAATGTACGTGTCGTGCTGAAAATGTTCCAGCGGCCCTTGCAGCGATGCAGCGCGAGGTGAGCGGAAGCTTAACTGACCGGCATCATCCAGCTCAATAAAAATATCACCGTACCAGTTGTCGCGGTAAGTCCCCAGATAGGCTTCCAATGGCAAGCTGGGTGCACTGTCCGCAGCGCGGGCGGCTTCAGCATCGGCCACGGCTTTCTCACCGGCCTGCTGACGGCTTTGGCTGGCTTCCTGCACAATGGCGATCCAGTCGCGGTCGTCCGCCGAGCCCTGTCCGACCAGGAATTGATCGACTATTTCATTGGCCACTGCGCGCGGTGCCGCCGACATCAGATTGTTGCTCACAAAAATACCCAGCTCCTGTTCCGGCATCAGCATGACAAAGCTGGTCATGCCCCACAGGCCGCCGCCGTGCGACAGCGAAGGTTCGCCATAAAACGTCGAAACAGCCCAACCCAGCGCATAAGCACTCATGCTTGCGCCGGAGTGTTCAGCTACATAACCACCGGTTGCGGTGAGAGTAACCGGGTTGAACAGCTGCGCCATCTGCGCCTCACTGATCAGCTGGATACCGTCACCCGTTTTGCCCCCGTTCAGCATCAGTTTCATCCACTGCGCCATGCCATCGGCATGGCAGTTGATGCCACCCGCAGCGGCAGAAACATCGGTAATTTTTGAGCTGGTGATTTCCAGCGCGCCGGTGAAATCCACATGCGGTGTGGCCAAGCTGGCGCGGCGGCCCACGCGGCTCAAGTTGGCGGCACAGCCTTTCATACCCAGGGGGGCAAACAGGCGCTGCTCTACAAAGTCTTCAAAAGATTGGCCCGAAATCTTTGCCACCACTTCACCAGCGACGATATACAAAAGGTTGTCGTAGTCGTACTTCGAACGGAAGCTGCTGGAGGGCTTTAAATACCGGAATGCGTGTATGACTTCTTCGCGGGTGGACTCCGCTTCCGGAAACAACAGCAGGTCACCGGCACCGAGCGGCAAACCGCTGCGGTGAGTGAGTAAATCGCGAATGGTGAATTCGCGCGTCACCCAGGCGTCGTACATGCGGAATTCCGGCAGGTAATCGATTACCGGATCATCCCAGGCCAATTTTTCTTCATCTACCAGAATAGCCAGTGCGGCCGCTGTAAAAGCCTTGGATACCGAGGCGATCTGGAACAGAGTCTGCTCGTCGACCTTGCCTTTCTGGTTCATATCCCGAATGCCGTGGCCTTGGGAATAAACAACTTTTCCCTGGTGAACCACCGCTACCGTCATACCGGGCACCTGGAATACTTCCATGCTGCTCTGGATGATCTGGTCTATGGAGTCTTGCGAAGGAACCGCCGGATTTTCTGCTGCATCAAGCGCCGGACTTGCGGTCAGGGCCGTGCTTAACAAAACCGTGCAGGGCCAGAAACTCAGCGCTGTGATCTTTGACATAGGGGCTCCATCACTTCGACCATGAGTGCAGACAAAGCCTGCCACATAATGCCTGTAGCAGGTCCCTGCCCTTGGGCTCAAACCACCGCCAGAATACGCCTGGCTGCGCACTATGGGCTCATGGTAATCAGTTTGTCATAGCCAACCTAGGCTGAGTCGACATTTTATTATGCTGATTCGCCCAGCTGTCCGTCGCTCAAACCCTCAGACATCAACCTGCTGGGAGCTGCGGGATTGTCGCCATTGCCGCGGACTGGAACCCGTCAGTCGCCGAAAGGCACGGGTAAAGGCGGAGTGGTCCTGGTAGCCCACGATGTCACTGATTTCCGATATGGATTGCTTGTTTTCGTTCAGCAACAACTTGGCCGCATCGATGCGTTTGTTGATGCAATACTGCAATACGGTGGTGCCACTGAGTGATTTGAAACTGCTTTTGAGCTGCGTTTCCGAAATTCGCAGCTGCTGGGCAAGATCGGGCAGGCTCGGCGGATGCGCGTAAGCCTGATTCAGTATCACCATGGCGCGGCGCATTTTTTTATCCTGCGGCAGTATGCGTTCGGCAGGACGGATGTTCATCAGATTGGGATCACTCTTGAGTATTTGCAGACCGATGCTCAACAATTCATTGAATTTGGCAGCCAGCCAGTGTTGCAGCAGGCGGCCTGATACCGGCAAATGAAAACACGACCAGATCAGGTCACGGTGCAAATCCTCCAGAAATAACACCCGTTGCCGCGGCGTGTCGCATTCCCCATTGAGGATTTCCTGTAACCACAGCGGATAGTCCTTCTGCGCCTCACCGATTCTTGCCATCAGATTGGACAAAGTCATGTGCAGCATCACATGGCGTATCGGTTGCTGGAGCTTGGGTAGACGATAGGTGATTTCATGTTCAGGAATGGCTGTGACGATGATCGCCGGACCCAGTTCATGCAGGTTCTTGTGCTCGCCCAGGAACTCGGAGCGTTTGACGGTAGAAACAAACTGGAAGCTCAGCAGGTCTGCCACTTCGTTGCGGATCACCGTTGGCTTGCGCAGGAAGGAATTATTGATTTCGATCAGGCTGTCTTCGTCAATGCGGTAACACAAAGAGCCCATCAGTCGGGTTGATCCGAGGTTGTGCGTAAAACCTTTGTCCTTCGTCGAATGAAAGCGGGTAATGCGCAGTGCTTTGCGGAACAAAGATCCCAGCTCATCGGCCGAAGCCTGGTCCGGGTCGAAACCCGGATTGATTTCAGCCAAATATTCATCACCGAATATCATGCCTTGAGAAGCCTCTGATTTGATGCCTTTGCTGGCCAGCACAGGCACTGGTCAGTCGCTGACCGCATTCTAGCTCATTGGCCCATTCTGCACAGTATCTGGTCGAATTGGCCTAACTGTTTGGCCAGACTGAAGCTAACATCTGTTGTAAGAAACTAGGATTCACGCAAGTTTCTGCGGCACATGGACGCACCGCCGCCATCTGCTTTGGCTGGAAATCGATGAGAATGGAGCACTGCACCCATGCCCTTTGCCACATGTCTACGCATGCTCTGACCCATTACCATGAATAATGCGATCAGAACCGTCACTCACTCAGGAACGCAAAAAATGAACAGAATTATGGGTTGGATATTTGCCACTTTATTTGCAGCAGGAATGGCAAGCGGTGTTGCTGCCGCACCCAGCCTGGATGACCGCGCCGCCCTGGAAGCTTTCGTCGATGGTGTGGTTTTGTCTGCAATGAAAGCCAACAGCAGCCCATCCGGCACCGTCGCTATTGTTCACAAGGGAGAGCTGGTGTTGGCCAAAGGCTACGGCTATCAGGATGTGGAAAAGCAGATACCAGTTGATCCTTTTACCACCCTGTTCCGGCCCGGCTCGACTTCCAAGTTGTTCACCTGGGTGGCGGTCATGCAACTGGTGGAACAAGGCAAACTGGATCTGGATACCGACGTCAACCAATACCTGCAGAACTTCCAGATCGAGGAAGCATTTGGCCAGCCCATCACGCTGCGCCACATCCTGACGCACACGGCCGGATTCGAAGACGGCGCACTGGGCTATCTGATTATTGATGACCCCGCCAAGGCTATCCCATTGGCAGATGCCATGAAGAAGTACCAGCCCAGGCGCGTGAATCCACCCGGCCTTCAAACCGCTTATTCAAATTATGCAACGGCGATTGCAGGACTGATCGTGGCCAACATTTCCGGCCTGTCTTTCCAGGACTATATACAGCAGAACATTTTCGATCCGCTGGGCATGCAGCACTCCAGCTTTTACGAACCATTGCCCGATAATCTGCTTGCAACCATGGCCAACAGCTACAAGATTGAAGCCGGCCAGTTCGTTTCCAAGCCTTTCGAAATCATTACGAATTTCGCTCCAGCCGGAGCGCAGTCTGCTACCAGTGTGGATATGGTGAAGTTTGGCCAGGCCCTGCTCAATGGTGGTGAACTCAATGGCCAGCGAATCCTGAAAGCCTCTACGGTTGAAGAAATGCTCACCCGCAACTTCTCACACGATGACAGGCTGCTGGGCATGGCACTGGGCTTTTATGAGGGTGACTATTCAGGTGCGCGGGTTCTCGGTCATGGCGGTGATACCGTTTATTTTCATTCCTTTTTGGGTATCGACGCAGAAAACGACCTGACTTTCTTCACCTCCTTTGGAGCCGATGGTGGCAGCGTGGTTCGGTCACTGTTGTTCCCTGCTTTTTATGCGGAATACTTCCCGCGCGCGGAAACAACGCCGGTGCCCCCTGCAGATTTTGCTGAACGCGTCGGCAAGTACGCTGGCAACTATGGATTCTGGCGCAGTAATTTCTCCACCATTGAGAAAGCCCTGGGCCTGGCCGGTGGCGTGCAAGTCGCCCCTGCCGCCGAAAACACGCTGATGGTTGCTTTTGGCGGTAAAACCAAGCAATACGCGGAAGTGGAAAACAACCTGTTCCGCGAAATGAATCCGCTGCTTGCACTGGCCCCGGGCATCAGCCCGCGTTTGCTGGCCTTTCAGGAAAATGACAAAGGTGAAATTACCGGCTTTGTGATGGATGGCCTGCCGTTCATGTCGCTGCGCAAGCTGGCTACTTTTGAATCAGGCAATTTCAACCTGATCCTGCTGGGATTGTCTGTGCTGGTGTTCCTGGCAGTTCTGTTGCGGCGCTTCTACCAGCGCAAAGCCTACTCAAGCTTGCCCGCAGCGGACCGAACAGCGATGGCTGCCGCCACTTATGCTTCGGCAGCCAACCTGCTGGTGATTGTGGTGGGTGCCATTGTAATCAGCATCGTCCAGGATCAACTGTTTGGCGGCATTCCATTGATATTCAAACTCTGGCTGATCCTGCCTGTTGTTGCGTTCGTAGCAGGCATTTACCTGCTGTATCGCTGCGTAATGGTCTGGAGGCTGGGTTTGCTGGCAGGCACGTGGGCGCGGTTGGGCTACACCGTCGTTGCCCTCTGTGCCTTGTTCATGTGCTGGTTCTATTGGTTCTGGAACATACTGGGCTGGCAATATCTCTGAGCTGAAGCTGGTGCCGGGAGTATCCCGCAAGGTTTCACGAGGTTAATTTCTATCAATGAAGGCGGGGCTGTGCTTGCAGCCCCTCTTCCTCGACTTCGCCGATTAACAGCTATTTCCGCCAGTCGGACTCGCTAACACCTTCGTATCCCGGAATCCGCCGCTAATCCCCTGCTCGGCGAATACGGGGCTAAGGAAACTCTGATTTATTCAGAGCTTCCCTAAAACTGTTTATGGCGCTCGCACATCCCTGTGCTTCACTCTGTAAGACCATTCCTGCAAATCCACAGGCTGGGCCGAAGTACCGCCGAGCAGTGCAGCCGATCAGCGACAGAAGCCCACAAAAAGTTTGTTTAGCTGCTTAACTCAGGAAACAGAGTATTTACCCCAGGGGGCTTGACAGTCTTAATATGCAACATTACGATACAGTCGTAACTAATTAAAATAACAAGCAATCAATCTAAAAATAAAGTGGTGGAGTGCAGAGACCAACCCCAACAAGAATGTAACGATCCTCTCCGGCTCTGCCGGATTTCCGGGTTTGCCCTCGTGCCAGCCCGGATTTTTTTTGCGCTCTCCAGTGACCTGTAACAGCCACCAGAACGTAGCTAATTGCCGGACAGGACACTAAAATGAGCCCTCTTTAGTCCCAGACAGAGGACTGTCCCCTTTTCGAATGATCAATCAATCTTCCAGGATTGGCCCCGTGGCCTACTTCAAGCTTCGCATTCTGGAGTTACTGGAGTGGGTATTGCATGGCTGGGTGAAGGCTCGCAGTTTGCCTGACCCGATCGGCGATCTTGGCATCAGCAAAGAAATTCCGGTTTGTTACGCCGTCGATATCTATGCCTTGTCGAACATTCTGATACTGGATCGCAGCTGTCGCAAACTGAATCTGCCGAGGCCGCTATCGCCCCTGGCACTGCAGAATGGTCAACTACCGCGCTCTTATTGTGCCATGCAGCGGCGCGAAGGCCTGATCATCCAGCGCAAATCCACCCGCAAGCATTCCGAGATGCTCAAAATGCTGGTCGACCGTGTCTGTGAAGGCGGTGAACCGGATGTGCAGATCGTGCCCGTCACTGTGCTGGTTGGGCGTGCCCCGGATACTGAAACCGGTCTGGCAAAAATTTTCTTCTCTGAATCCTGGGAAATTGGTGGTCGCCTGCGGCGCCTGTTCAGCACCATGGTCAATGGTCGCAACACCTTCGTTCAGTTTGGCAAACCCATTTCAATGCGCAAACTGGCAGAGGAAAACCTCGGTGCCGCGCGTAGCCTGCGGAAAGCGTCGCGCATCCTGCGGGTCAAGCTGGGCCAGAGTCGCGCAGCAGCCATTGGCCCGGATTTGTCGCATCGCCGTACCGTGGTCGATGGCATTCTGCTTAGCCCCGCCGTCGAAAAAGCCATTGAAGACCAGGCCAGGGCCGACAAGAGCAGCACTTACAAAGCCTGGAAGAAAGCCCGCCGGTTTGCTTATGAAATCGCCGCAGATTATTCGTATTCTTTTGTGCGCATTGCCTCGATGGTCCTGTCCTGGTTCTGGAACCAGATATACGATGGCGTGGATCTCAAGCACTTCCGTAACCTGCAGGATGTAGCGCCCGATCACGTAGTGGTGTACGTGCCCTGCCACCGCAGCCATATAGATTACCTGCTGCTTTCCCATGTTTTGTATAACCGTGGCCTGGTGCCACCGCATATCGCTGCCGGTGTTAACCTGAACCTGCCAATGGTGGGACGGCTGGTGCGCAAGGGCGGCGGCTTTTATCTGCGCCGCAGCTTCCGCTCACAGAAGCTGTACGCCGCCGTTTTCAATGAATACTTCAGCCGCATCCTGGCGCAGGGCACTTCGGTGGAGTATTTCATCGAAGGCACCCGCAGCCGCACCGGCCGCTTGCTGCATCCCAAGGCTGGCATGTTGTCCATGACGGTGCGCAGCTATTTGCGCAATCCCAAAAGACCGGTGGTGTTTCAACCGATTTACATAGGCTACGAACGGCTGGTGGAAGGCCAGAGTTATACCGCTGAATTGTCCGGTGCGCAGAAAAAAACCGAATCCTTGTTTGATCTGTTCAAGGTTTTTGGCATCCTGCGCAAGCGCTATGGTCGGGTACACGTGAGCTTTGCCGAACCTATATTGCTGGACGAATTACTGCAGCAGCACGATCCGAACTGGCGTGAGCAGGCCGGCCAGGACGGCAAACCGCCTTTCTTCAATGCCCTGGTTGACCAGTTGGGCACCAAGATCATGACAGGCATGAACGAAGCGGCTCATGTTAATGCCATCAATCTGCTGGCGGTGGTTCTGCTGGCTACTCCCAAGCATGCCCTGGGGCGGCTTGAATTGCAGGGCCAGATTGATCTCTACCTCGGGTTGCTGGAAAACTGCCGTTACTCTGAGCGAATTGCCTATTCCGCCAAAACCGCCCCGGAAATTATTGCCTATGGCGTGGAAATGGGCATTCTGGAAATACGTGAGCATCCGCTCGGTGACATCATCGCCGTCAAGCCGGAAGAAGCGGTATTGCTGACCTACTTCCGCAATAACGTCTCGCACCTCCTGGCCCTGCCCTCGTTGATTGCTGCCTGCTTTCTGAACTCCCGGCGCATTGAGCGGGAACGGCTGGAACGCATCACCCTGGCACTCTATCCCTTTCTGAAAAACGAGCTATTCCTGCCCTGGGATGAAAAGGGCTTCTTGCAAGCCGTGCAAAACACCATTGTCTGGATGGGACAGCGCGGTCTGCTGGTGGAGTCGAGTCAGGAAGGTTTTCTGGAGCGGGCTGACGGCAGTACCGACTATGCCTCGCAACTGCAGATACTGGGCAATGCTCTGTTACAAACCTTTGAGCGTTATTACATCACCGTGGCCGTGTTGGCCAAGAATGGCTCTGGCGTTTTGTCTCGGGCCCAGCTGGAGCGTTTGTGCACGCTGGCAGCGCAGCGGATCAACCAGCTGAGCAAGTTCGACGCACCCGAGTTTTATGATCGCAACCTGTTCCGCCAGTTTATTGATCTGTTGAGACAGCTGGATATATTGTCGGTGAACGAGGCAGGCAAGCTGGAGTTCAGTGACACCATCAACTCCATCACCGAGGACGCCAAGACTCTGCTGAGTAAGGACATCCGTCATGGCATCATCCGGGCGGCACCACAGGCTCTGCAGGAAGCAGATTCGGATTAACGCTGGAGCCGAGCAGCAAGCCAGGCTAGTGGCCTGTAAC
>JANOGQ010000045.1:0-2607 GCA_031406105.1 Lysobacterales bacterium
TGCAACAACTTTGGCAGGAAGCCATGCCGTCCTGCAGCGGGCTGTCGCCTGAATCCGAAAAGCGATTGGCGGGCCGACTGGCGCGAACAGCCGACCAGTGGCTGCGGCAATGGTACGGCTCAGAGACCACACCCTGGCTGGATAGTGCCTTCTTCAAAGCCCGGCAATCCGTGACAGATTCCATGCGCAGAAGCCACCTGCGCGATGCTGAGGGCTGGTCTTCCTTACTGATCGAAATTCTGCAGTCCCCTGGGACTTTACCTCTGTCCTTGCCGCAACAGATCACCCTGGACGGTTTCCACGAACTCACCCTCCTTGAACAGGCCTTGCTCAGCGCGTTGAAAGCACGAGGACTTAGGATTCAGTTCGCAACGATCTTGCCCGCTGAAGCTGCGCTGCACTTGACCCGCTTTGAAGATGCCCGCGCCGAGCTTGCAGCTGCCGCTCATTGGGCCAAACATCAAGTTGCGGCAGGCAAGAAAAACATCGTCGTGGTCATCAATGGTCTTGAGAATCAGGCTCAAACGGTCCGGCGGGTTTTTGAAAACGTGTTCTATCGTAGTCATCTTCACTCGAACACCGGGACTATCCCAGTTACAAGCCACGGCGCCAGTACAGAAGCCAATCAAGACACGAACACGGGCACAAGCGCCAGTCCAGGCGCAGGCCCAATAGCATTCATCAAGCCAGACTTAAACCCGGACATAAACCCAGCCACAAACCCAGCCACAAACCCAAGCCCAATCCCAGATATCAACCCGGACTTATTCACTGACCAGAACAGCCTGTTCTGTATCCCGGCCGGTGAGCCCCTGATGGATCAGGCTGTGATTGAGAGCGCCCTGATGCTGCTGCAATTGTCGGTTGCCGGGCCACGTCAGGCCATTCCATTCAGCCGCTTTTCATTTTGGATGCTTAATCCTTATTGGGCCGCTGCCGACAGCGAAGGCATCGCCCGCGCGCAACTGGAAGTTAGCTTGCGCCGGGATGGTGTGTTTCAGCTGGTGCCAGCATCGCTGCAGGAACGAGCAGCAAGAACCGGATTGGCCGATGAACTGCAGGGCGCCATTGCAAGCAGCCGTGCAGCCCTTAACATCGACTGGCGCGCTGAAGACGCTCTGTACCAGTGCCTGAAAGCCTGGGGCTGGCCCGGCCCCTTGCTTAGGGGCAGCCGGCAGCAAAGCGTCATCAGCCAATTTGTATCATTGCTCGAACGATTGCGCAGCCTGAAGCTGAAGTCGCCAGCAGACTCGTTACAGACTCTCAGGCAAATGTGCCAGGACGCGCGCATCAAAGGCGCTGGCGGCCCCCTGTCTCCGCTACAAATTCTCAGCCCGGATGATGCAGCGGGGCGGCGGTTTGATGCGGCCTGGGTAGCTAATCTGCACGAAGGCAACTGGCCGGGCTCGCCTGTCAGTAGTCCGTATCTGCCCGCTGATGCCGCACTACACATTCCGCGCGCCAGCCACGAAGGTGAGCTGGCCTGGACACAGCAGCTGACCCAGGCACTTCGCTGTGTGGCAACGGAAATCATTTTCAGCTGGGGTAAGCAGGCAGGCGATGCCCAGCTGGGCCCCAGCCCTTTGTTGGCTGATATTCCCCTGAATGAAATCAGCCATGCCCCATCCGCTGAACTGCATCACCTGCTGTTTTCAGATCAAGGGGGGTATCAGAACGCAGCTCGGAACTCAGCTCAAAAATCAAATTCAAACCCAGGTCAGAACTTAGATCAACACGCAGATCAACACTCAGAGCAACACTCAGAGCAACACTCAGATCAACACTCAGATCAACACTCAGATCAGGGGCCAGTTCAGGGGCCAGTTCAGGGGCAAGATCAGCAATCAAGCCAAAATTCGGACCGCAGTGCGAGCAAGAACACGGCTTCTGATGCGGCCACACCCGCCAGCCTGATCCGATGGCGCCACTATGGCGAACATCCCTGGCTCAAAGTACGCGAAGATACTCAGGGCAGGGCCTTGCAAGCAGCGCATGAAGATCTGCCCGCAGACGCCATCATCGGCGGTGCTGCAGCTGTCAGCGATCAGTCGGCCCTGCCGCTTTTGAGCTATCTGAAGCACCGCCTGGATGCTCGATTTGATTCCAAGCCCGATGCATTGGCAGACGCGGCATTGCGCGGCAGCCTCTTGCACAGTGCTTTGCAGCGGCTGTACCAGCCTTGTCTCGGCAGTACTGATCTGCCCGATGTCGCCAGCATTCCAGACGCGGTGGAAAGTGCCCTGCGCGAACGCAATGCTTATCAGCGCCTTTCCATGCTGCAGTACGAATCGGAAAAATTGCGACTGATCCGGGTACTGGGAGAATGGCTGGAAAAAGACCGGCAGAGGCCAGGCTTTAAAGTCCATGCCCTGGAACTACCATTGGAAGCCCCACTGCTGGGGCATCCAATTCGGCTGCGCGCCGACCGCATCGACGAGCTGGCTGATGGCAGCCTGCTGATCATTGATTACAAAAGCAGCAAACGGGCGACCAATGCCTGGGCACGTCCGCGCCTTGGTGAGGCACAAGTGCCGCTGTATGCACGATTGCTGAACGGGCTAGCCAGCCTGGACGGAAGTGCGGGGGCAAGGGCAGGAACAGTTGGTG
>JANOGQ010000071.1:0-2531 GCA_031406105.1 Lysobacterales bacterium
CTTTTCTGATGGATCGTGTGATGCGATCGGTAGGATTGTCAGGCCAGTCTGTGATTCCCATGTTATCCAGTTTTGCCTGCGCGGTACCCGCAATTATGGCAACCCGGGTCATACCCAACAGGCGAGATCGGATTGCAACGATTCTTGCAGCGCCGTTTATGACCTGCTCTGCCCGCCTGCCTATTTATGCGCTTCTGATCGCAGCATTTGTTCCTGCCAGCTCTGTTGGCTGGTTCAATCTGCAGGGCCTGGTTCTGTTTGGCCTCTACTTGCTGGGAATAGCAGGAGGGCTGGCAACTGCCTGGCTGCTCAAATCAACCGCGCTGCGCGGGCCCAAGCCTGCTTTCGTTCTGGCATTGCCTGAATTTCGCAAACCAAACCTGCAAACCGTTACTTTCAAACTCATGGGCCGGGCCAGTGTTTTTCTCAGGCGCGCCGGCACAGTCATTTTTTCAGTAGCTGTTGTCGTGTGGGTACTCGCCTATTTTCCGCAAACTGACTTCAGCGCCAACATACAATCCATGCAAAGCAGCGAATTAAGTGCTGAACAGGTTTCCAGCATGGAAAACGAACTTGCAGCTCAACAACTGTCGCAAAGCTGGCTGGGCCGCATGGGCAGGTGGATAGAGCCCGTTTTCAAGCCATTGGGTTGGGATTGGCGGGTTTCCTCTGCGGTGATTGCCGGCTTTCCGGCCAGGGAGGTTGTAGTTGCTGTAATGGGAACTTTATATTCAGTGGGTTCTGATGCGGATGAAGCCAGCCTGAGTGAAAAGCTGCGCTCGGCCAGCTGGCCCGATGGCCGTTTGGTATTTACCCTTCCCATGGTGCTCGGTCTTTTGGTCTTCTACGCCTGGTGCCTGCAGTGTGCGGCAACCGTAGCGACCATACGTCGGGAGACGAACAGCTGGCGGTGGCCCATATTTGCCTGGTGCTACATGACAGTACTGGGATATACAGCAGCGTTGTTGATCTTTCAGATTGGCAGTCGTCTTTGACTATTCTCTGATTGATTCATCGCTGAATTATCAGAGCTACTTTGCAGATGCAATTGCACGATCAGGTTCTGCGAGCGCTTAGCGTTAGCAACCAGACAGAGCCGCTGTCTTTGGCGGCCTCCACTTCTTCATCAGGGTAAGTGCTGATTTCTATTGGCCATTCGAGCAGTACGGCTTTGTTGGGTGGGTAAATTTCCAGTGGCAGAAAATCCTTGCGCCAACTTTGCACGACTATGTCTTGCCAGATGTCTGTGGCGAACAGTCCTTTTATTCGTGGCAAATCACCCATGATAAACATCTCGTGACCGTGAAAATGCACGGGAGCGTCCAGGTATAGTTGCCCTCCTGGCTTGAGCACCCGGGCGATTTCGTTCAGGCAATCAGCATAATCTGATGGCTCACGGCCTGCTGCGGCTTTTTGGCCCCAATGTTCAAAAGACTGGATAGCAAATACTTTGTCAAAGGCCTGGTTGGGAAAGGGAATGTTGGCGGCTGTACCATAACCACCTTTGCCCTTCTTTGCCTTCTTATTCACGTGCTGGGCCGGGTCTATACCTGTCCAGCTACCGCCACTCCGCAGAATCAGGTTTTTGGCCAGTGTGAATCGCCCAAATCCAATTTCCAGACAATCGAGGCCGGCGCAATCAAAGAAATGGGCCTCTATTGATGCCACCACGCATTTGCGCAGGGGGGTACCAAAGGGGATTGAGCAAAGGGTGTTGGCCTTGTCAAATTCAGGACATTGATGGCATGCGATGTTCTGCAACTTGCCATCGGATTGCCAATAGGACCCGGACCACTTTGCCCTGCAACGATTGGGTGAAATTCTTAATGTATGCCAGCGCTTAAGTATGGAATGTTTCAAATGCCGCACAGGTATCTACCGCAGAATTTTGGACGAATGAAATGATAATCCAGGAAAGCTCTGTATAGATCAGAGTACTCCTCTTTTCAAGCAACAATAAAAAAACCGGCTTTCGCCTGGTTTCTCGATGCAGGGTACACAAAAGCCTTCAAGCTTCGGCAGATTCCTCAATTCTTGGGCGATCAACCAATTCGACATAGGCCATCGGTGCATTGTCTCCAGAACGATAGCCGCACTTCAGAATGCGCAGATATCCACCCGGCCGATCAACATAACGCGGCCCTAATTCATTGAACAACTTGCTCACCACGTCACGGTCACGCAGACGATTGAAGGCCAAACGACGGTGGGCCAAGCTATCTTCCTTGGCCAGAGTCAGCAACGGTTCCGCCACTCTGCGCAGCTCCTTAGCTTTGGGAACCGTGGTTTTAATGATTTCATTTTGAAACAATGAAGCCGACATGTTCCTGAACATCGCCTTTCGATGGGAACTGTTGCGATTCAGTTTCTTACCTGATTTAAGGTGACGCATGATCTATTCTCTATTGCGGTCCGATTTGCTCTGCCCAAAGCCCTGAATTCAGGCCTTTATCAGGCTGGCAGGCGGCCAATTATCCAATTTCATTCCCAGCGACAATTCATGGGATGCAAGCACATCCTTGACCTGGACA
>JANOGQ010000096.1:0-1773 GCA_031406105.1 Lysobacterales bacterium
GTCACCACCATGCGCATCGAGGATGTGCTGAAAGAACTGAAGCAGGAAATCACCATCATCCTGGTGACCAACCTGGTACAGCAGGCCAGGCGTTTGGCAGACCGCACCGCTTTTTTCCTGGACGGCCACTGTATTGAAGTCGCTAAGACCGAGGATCTCTTTACCGGTGAGGTTAAAGACCAGCGAACCCGTGATTACGTGGAAGGGAGGTTTGGCTGATGCAGTCTGCAGCACAGACCAATGCTCAGCCGGATGCAGCCGCGCCTATGGCCATAGCCAGTCGTGGCCTGAATCTCTGGTACGGCACTTTCCAGGCTTTGTTTGATGTCGATCTGGACATCAAACAAGGCATCATCACTTCCATGATCGGGCCTTCGGGTTGCGGCAAAAGTACCTATTTGCGCAGTGTCAATCGCATCAACGAGCGACTCGGCTACGTGCGCATCACCGGTGAAATCAAGGTGCTGGGGCAGAATATCTACGCCCCCGAAGTTGAGCTGATTCAGGTGCGTAAGCAGGTAGGCATGGTTTTCCAGCGGCCCAATCCCTTGCCCATTTCGATCCGTGAAAATATCCTGTTCGGCCATGTATTGCACAGTGGTAAAAAGGGCAACAAGTCCGAACAGGACGGCATCGTCGAAAAGGCGCTGCGCGAGGTGCTGCTCTGGGACAAGGTCAAGGATCGCCTGGACAGCAAAGCCACCGCCCTGTCGTTGGAAGAGCAGCAAAAGCTTTGCATAGCGCGTTTGCTGCCAGTCAAACCCAGTGTTTTGCTGATGGATGAACCCTGTTCAGCATTGGACCCGCGCGGTACCGAAGCCGTGGAAGAGTTGCTGTGGGAGCTGCGCGGTGAGTACACCATGCTGATCGTGACCCACAACATGGCACAGGCCCGGCGCGCCAGCGACGAATGCGTATTCATGCTGATGGGCAAAGTGGTCGAGCACAGCGATACAGCGGATATGTTCGTTACGCCAAAGCAACAGGAAACCGCTGACTACATCGAGGGCCGTTACGGCTGATGAGGTCGTAGGCCGTCACGCCGATCCGTTGTAGGAGCGGCCTTGGCCGCGAACCAACAAGCAGCTGTAGGAGCGGCCCTGGACGCGAATAAATGATCGGCTCCCAGGAGCCTCCTACAGGTCAAGAAGTGCAGGATGCATCGTAGGAGCGGCCTTGGCCGCGATGATCCAGGCTAAGCTCGGGAGGATCTACTCCCTGAACAACAACCCCTCAACCGCCAACTGATCATCCATTTTTTCTCCCATCCATCGGCTTTGTGCCGTTTTCGGGGTGATACGAATGCCACAATCAAGATTCAACCTGAACAGGTCCTCGACGTTCCCGCGGGAACGTCCGCCAGCAACATCCGGAATCGCCACGCCTTGAGCGTTGGTGAACTGAACTCTGCCGCAGCTCAGTTTCTGCAGCGTAAATCCCCCTTCATGCAACAGGTGATGATGCCGGGGACACAGCAGAAGCAGGTTTTCCATACCCGTTTCGCCACCATCGGCCCAATGCCGAATGTGATGCGCCTCTACAAAGCGGCTGGCAGTGCAACCGGGAAAACGACAGCCGCCATCGCGCCTCTGCAATGCACGACGAATCGCCGGAGGAATCGTGCGGGTTTTGCGCCCTACGGCCAAAGGCTGGCCATCGTTTCTGTTCAACCACTGCACTACTGAAGAATCACAGGCGATTCTCCGCGTGGTTTCCGCACACACTGTTCCACCTGATTCGATTTCAGATGCAGCGTTTGTGCCGTCCTGCTTG
>JANOGQ010000114.1:0-5654 GCA_031406105.1 Lysobacterales bacterium
GTTGACCGGGGTTACCATCAGGCCCTTGCGCGGAATGACTTGCAGCAGCTCCTGGTTGGCCAGGCGCTGTATCGCCTCACGAACCGGAGTGCGCCCAATGCCGGTCATTTCGATCAATTCGCCTTCTGATATCAGCGCCCCGGGAGGCAGCTGCAAAGTCACCAGTTTCTCCTCCAGCAACTCATAAGCCTGTTGTGCCAGGCTGGAGGAGATGTAATCTGCCATTGCATTCATGGCGCTGGACTTGGCTGGATGCGGCGCAAGCTTCAGCTCGGGATGATGGGGCGATTAGCGAGCGCCTGCTGCAGGATTTCTTCCACCCGGCTGGCGTCCTTCTCAGCCAATTGCAGCCTTGGTGCCCTTACCCGGGCGCTGCCGACGCCCATCAGGGCTTCCACCAGTTTGATCTGTTGCACAAATTTGGGCCCGATATCGAGGTGCAGCAGCGGCAGGAACCATTCATACAATTCCCTCGCCTGATCCCACTTCCCCGCTTGCACCAACTCCCACAAGCGCACGGTTTCACGTGGGAAGGCCACCACCAATCCTGCCACCCAGCCATTGGCACCCAGTGCAAAGCTTTCGAAAGCCAGATCATCCACACCGCAGAAAATCGAATAACGATCGCCGGTCAAACGGCGGATTTCCGGAATCCGGCGGGTATCCGCTGAGGACTCCTTGATGGCGACGAATCGCGGCTGGTCGGCCAGGCGTTCAAAGTCTTCAGCAGTGAGATCGGTGCCGTAGGCCACCGGATTGTTGTAGAGCATGATAGGCAATTCAGTCGCTGTTGCCACAGCATTCAGGTAAGCCAGGGTTTCCCGTTTGTCGCTGGGGTAGCGCATGGGTGGTAACAGCATGAATCCATCGGCGCCCAACTCAGCGGTATGCCGGGCAAACTCTTTAGCCCTCCTGGTCGAACATTCGGCAAGGCAGACAATCAGCGGCAAGTCTTTGCGGGGCTGTCTGGCGAAGAACCGAACAGTGTCCAGTTTTTCCTCATCGCTGAGCGTGGCGTTTTCTCCCAGCGAGCCCAAAACGATCAAACCATGAACGCCGGCATCGACCTGGAAGGCCAGATGCTGCTCCATGGCTGACCAGTCCAGGTTGTCATCTGCAGTGAACTTGCTGGTAAGTGCAGGGAAAACGCCCTGCCAGAAGGGAAGATTCATTGTTTGGCCTGATCTGGGTTGAGTTATCTGGAAACTTGATATCCAGATGATATATCAGGTCAGAGATGAAAAACCAGAACAAGAGCGGAATTGGCTCACTGGCTGCAGCAGCCCTGCCGGTTTTTCATGCAAAGTGGGGGGTTACCGCTTCCGCACCCGGATTCCGCCGTTCACCGTATCCAGATCGATCCGTGCTTCGCCACTGCCGATGCTGCCATCGAGGGCTTTTCCAACGAATCCACCCGAATCCACCTCAAGACCGAAGTCCTCTGCATTGATGCTGCCGTTGATGGTTTCCGCGCTCAGGCGAGCACTGGCACTTTCGGGAAGATGAAGCGTGATACGACCGTTAACCGTACTGGCGTCGATGCGCTGGGAGCCTTGCAGAACCTCAAAGTGGGCTTCGATGGTGCCGTTGGTGGTACTAAGATCAGCATCCCCCATCAAATTCTGCAACAACAGGTCACCGTTAACACTTTCAACGTTTGTTGTACTGGAAACGCCAGAGATTTCGACAGCTCCATTAACGGTGCTGATGGTGTCGAGCCTTGCGTTTGCCGGAACCGTCAGGGTGTATGTGACCTGGCCGCTGTAATTATTGTTACCAAACCAGCGACTTTCCGATTTTCCCTGCACGGTATTGATATGAATTGAGGCGGGCTCTGCTTTGATTTGCACTTTTAGCCTGGCCAGGTCTTCGGCATTATCCGCGCGTTTGTCAGCCTTTATTTCTACTTTGCGTCCGGAGCCACCGGTAATCCTTACATCACCGTTAACGTTTTCCAGGCTGATCCTGCCATCTTCGGCCAGTTCGAAACTGAAGGATTCAGTCTCTGTTACCTCAGCCAGTGCAGTGAGGGTGGTGCTGGCGATGATGACCCCTAATACTTTTGTAAAAACACGCATATCTGATCTCCCGGATGTGTTTAGAAATGCATTCTTGTGCTTGTTGGATGATGGCCAGGACAAAAGGGTTTAAACCAGAGCCATCAGTCACACCCTCATGCCTTGCGCTGCTGAATACTTGCAGCCAATCGCTCATGAGGCCGTAACTCCCCGGTATACCCGGGCCTCGTGAGGTCTTAGTTCTCCAGTATGCCAGGGCCTCGCGAGGCCATAACTCCCCGGTATCATTTGGCCTTGAGGCCGGATGGCTTTCAGGAATTTATTTCATATCAAGGCTTGCACTTCCCTGCGCCCATCATTATGATTCCCTACTAACGCACTAGCACACTGTTACATTAATACGATGAAACATCACGACCAGTCCCAAAAATACTCCCTGCGCACTGCAGCATTGTCGCTGTGTGAAGCCCTGGCCTCCTTACGCACACCGGAAGAAGCCCAGGCTTTTCTGGATGACCTGTGCACTCCTGCAGAATTTGAAGCCTTGATTGATCGCTGGCGGGTCGCCCAGCTGCTGGACCAGGGCAAAACCTACCGTGAGATCAGCGAACTGACTGAGGTAAGCGTCACTACCATCGGTCGGGTAGCCCGCTTCATGGAGTTTGGTACAGGCGGCTATCGCACGGTACTGGATCGCATGAAAGGAAACATCCAGGAAGGACATTCCCGGCAAGGAAAAAAATTATGACCCGCTTACGAATCGCCATCCAGAAGTCCGGCCGCTTGTCCGACAAGTCGCTCGAAATCCTGAAAAGTTGTGGTCTGCGATTTGCCCACAGCAAGGACAAACTGTTCTGGTATGGCCAGGACTTTCCGGTAGACCTGCTGCTGGTGCGCGACGATGACATCCCGCGTATGTTGCTGGATGGCGTTTGTGAGTTAGGCATCGTCGGTGAAAACATTGCCCAGGAAGTGATGCTGGAACGCAATGGCGGATCGGGCCTGACCTGCCTTAGAGCACTGGGCTTTGGTGGCTGCCGTTTATCCATCGCAGTTCCGGAAGACCTGGAGATATCCAGTTCACAGGAATTGAACGGTAAGCGAATTGCCACGAGCTACCCGGCTTTAACACGTTCCCTGCTCGCAGCGAAGGGCGTGGAAACCCGTATCGTTGAATTATCCGGCTCGGTGGAAATCGCACCTGGCCTGGGCACCGCCGATGCCATTGCTGACCTGGTATCCACTGGCTCAACCCTGCGCGCCAATCATTTGCGCGAATTGGAAGTGCTGTTTACCAGCCAGGCTGCGCTGTACCGGCACGACCTGCCCCTGTCAGCGGACAAACAAACTCTTTTGAACCGCCTGCTGTCGCGTCTTGAGGGTGTTTTACAGGCCGCTGAAAGCAAGTACGTGATGTTGCATGCACCAAGGGAAGCGCTGGAAAGAATCACGAAATTACTGCCCGGAGTCGAGCATCCTTCGATCATGCCGCTGGAGGGATCCGATCGCATCGCCATCCATGCGGTCTGTGTTGAAACCTTGTTCTGGGAGCATCTGGAAGCCCTCAAAGCTGAAGGTGCATCAGCCATCCTGGTATTGCCGGTAGAGAAGATGCTGGCATGAAATCCCCAGGAGATTACACAGCAAACCAGGTCGAATTGAATTTGCCTGGGCAGCAGGAGCAGCTGGCGTGAGCCACTATGGTTTGAAACCTGTGTTCTGGTCCGGCCTGAGCCAGGACGATCAGCAAAAAGTACTGGCCAGGCCGATCATGGAATCAGGCAAGCGCAGGCCTGTGGTAGCGAACATCATCCGCGATGTGCGCAGCGGCGGCGATGCTGCAGTGCAGGCATTCACACAGCGCTTTGATGGCGTCACAACCGCGACCTATGAATACACTTCTGCGGCGATGGAAGCGGCCCGGCAGGCAATTGCTCCAGAACTGGCTCAGGCACTGCAGCAAGCCGCAGACCGCATTCGTACTTTTCATCAAGCCGATGTACCCGCCGACAAGAGCATTGAGACTGCTCCCGGCCTGCGCTGCAGTGCGGTCTATCGGCCACTTAAGACGGTTGGCCTTTATATACCGGGTGGCAGCGCGCCACTGATTTCCACGGTATTGATGCTGGCAATTCCGGCCCAGATTGCTGGCTGCGAAGAAATCATCCTCTGCTCCCCACCCAATGCTAATGGGGACATTCCAGCCGAAATCCTGGCCGCAGCTGCACTGTGTGGGGTCAGCCGGGTGTTCTGTTGCGGCGGTGCCCAGGCCATTGCAGCCATGGCCTACGGCACGGACCAGATTCCGCGTTGCCACAAGATTTTTGGTCCCGGTAACAGTTGGGTCACCGAAGCCAAGCAACAGGTTTCACAAGACCCGGCTGGTGCGGCCATAGATATGCCGGCTGGCCCTTCTGAAGTGCTGGTGGTCGCCGATGCGGCTGCATTGTCCGGGAATGGTGCCGAAATGATTGCCTGGGATTTGCTATCGCAGGCGGAACACGGCCCGGACTCGCAAGTTCTGCTGCTGACGGATAGCAGCGAACTGGCGCAGGCTGTGATCGGGCAGCTGGATTTACTGGGCCCCATTTCCCCGCGCGCCAACATTCTGGAAAAGTCGTTGCGCTGCAGTCGCATCATTCTGACGGCTGACCTTGATGAAGCCATGCAGGTGTCCGAAGCTTATGCGCCTGAACACCTGATTCTGAACACCTGCGACGCACGCGAACGGGCTTTGCAGGTGCGCCAGGCAGGTTCGGTTTTCATAGGCCGCTGGACTCCCGAATCTCTGGGCGACTATTGTTCGGGGCCCAACCATGTTCTGCCTACCTATGGCTGGGCGCGCTCACATGGCGCATTGGGCGTGGCGGATTTCATGCGCCGCATGACTCTGCAGGAAGCCAGCGCTGCCGCGCTGCAGGCCGTTGGTCCCTGTGCTGAAATCCTCGCGGCTTTCGAAGGACTGGACGCGCACCGCAATGCGGTTACCGCCCGACTGAAGCAGATTGCCATCGAGCAGGAGCAGCAAGCGTGAACGTCAATGATCTGGCGAGGCCCGAGATTGTCGCCATGAAACCCTACTCTTCAGCGCGGCTCGAAGCGCCAGGCCTGGGTATTCTGCTGAATGCGAATGAGTCACCCTGGTCCCTGCTGGATGAGGTAACTGCCAGCCTCAGCATCAATCGCTACCCGGAACCTCAACCCGCAGCGCTGGTGGAAGAACTGGCCAAACTGTACGCCGTGGCGCCTGAGCGAGTGCTGGTGACCCGCGGTAGTGATGAAGGCATAGATCTGCTCACCCGGGTGTTCTGTCGTGCAGGACAGGATGCCATCCTGCATTGCCCACCAACCTTCGGTATGTATCGGGTTGCCGCGCAGGCACAAGGCGCTGCGATAGTTGAAGTGCGCCGAAGTGCTGAAGCCGGTTTCGCGCTCAATGGCGAACAGTTGCTGGCAAAGCTGCACTCAAGCAGCCGGAGTTTTCGGTCTTGGCCGCTTATGCCGGGGCTCTTGCGATCGCCCTCTTCATCGTCATCCGGTTCGCCCTTTTCAGCACCCGCACATAGCAGTAGGCGCGAACCTCGTTGGATGGACCGGTGGCTTGCGCCACCAGGGTGATCAGCGCCAGCTTGCCAA
>JANOGQ010000118.1:0-2186 GCA_031406105.1 Lysobacterales bacterium
CAGCGGAATGCTGGGCGCTTCTTCTCGCGGCGGCACGCTGTACAAAGTCAGTGCCTTGCGGCCCGCGTGCGGGCCGATGGCGATACGGTAGGCCTTGCGCAAATCCGGCCGGGCTTAATTCTCTGGCGCAGCTCAACTATTGGAATTCACCCAACACGCGACTAATCTGAGTAGCAACAGAGGTCAAACGGAAGTCAGCCCTTGTCCTATTTCAACGAACTCAAGCGCCGCAACGTATTCAGAGTTACAGCTGCCTATCTGGCGCTTAGCTGGGTGATTACCCAGGTTACAGGCGTGGTTGTTCCTGCATTGCACCTGCCGGATTCGATCCCGTCGATTGTGGTCTGGCTGGGCGTGATCGGTTTTCCCTTTGTCATCCTGTTTTCCTGGGTCTACGAACTCACGCCGGATGGCCTGAAGCGCGAGAGCGAGGTGGATCGAGCGACCTCGATTACCCACATCACCAGCCGTCGCCTCGATTACATTATTATTGGCTTGATGGTACTGGCCATCGGGTTGTTTGTGCTTCACGAGCTACGTCCAGATCGCCACGAAGCCCCGGCGCAAACGGCCATGGCCGAATCTGTCGCACCAGCGGCGACAACGATCCAGCCGTCTATTGCAGCCATCGAGCCAGCGATTGCGGCGGATGAAAAATCGATCGCTGTGCTCCCGTTCGTGAACATGAGTTCCGACAAAGAGCAGGAATATTTCTCCGATGGCATGTCCGAGGAACTGCTGAACCTGCTGTCGCAGGTCCCCGATCTGAAGGTGATAGCTCGCACCTCGTCGTTTGCCTTCAAGAGCAAGGACGTGCCAATCGCGGAGATCGCGCAAACCCTGAACGTCGCCCACGTGCTGGAAGGCAGCGTGCGCAAATCCGGCAACACGGTGCGCATCACCGCACAACTGGTCCGCACCGCCGACAGTACACATCTGTGGTCAGAAACCTATGACCGGCCATTGGATAACATTTTTGCGGTGCAGGACGAAATTGCCGACGCCATTGTGCAGGCTCTGCAAATCCGGCTTGCGGGTGGAGAGTTGAGCCACAGGAAAGGCGGCACGCAAAACCTCGAGGCGTATCAGTTGTATCTCCGCGGCATCAGTGCCTTGACCCAAAACACGCAGGCATCGCTGGACGCGGCTGAGTTGCACCTGGAACAAGCAATCAAACTCGATCCGAACTATGGCTTGGCATGGACACAGCTGGCGAATACCGTTAGCTTGGAGGCGGACAATGGCTTTGTGGACAGGTCGAAAGGCTATGAACGCGTCCGGGACCTGGCACAGCGCGCATTAGAAGTGAGTCCAGATCTCGCGGAGGCACATGCGGTGATGCAGTACGTCTACCTGGCCTTCGACTGGGACTGGGCGACCGCGGAGACAGAAGGACGCCGGGCACTTGCTATTGATCCAGAGAATTCGCAAGCGCTGAATGTCGCTGGAAAGCTCGCGGCTACGCTCGGCCGCTGGGACAGCGCAGAGCGGCAATATGGCGCCGCGCTGGTGAGAGATCCACTAAATACCTACGTTATGTGGAACTTCGGAAACACGTATTACCGCGCCGGCCGATTCGCAGACGCCGAGGATATTTTCCGAAAGTTACTCGCGCTGGAGCCGGGCTTCGCTTGGACCCGCGCGAGCATCGGCTTGACGCTGTTGGCATAGGGAAAACTGGAGGAAGCGATTGCAGTTGCGCAGCAGGACGTGGACGAGGCGAACCGGCTGATAGTTCTCCCAGTCTTGTTGCAGGCGGTCGGCCGCCATGACGAGGCAGACGAGGCGCTGGAAGCGCAAATTTCTTACTGGGCCGACACGGGTGCAATGTTTGTGGCTGAGACCTACGCGTATCGTGGTGATCGCGATCTTGCACTTCAATGGCTCGAACGTGCATACCGGCAAAAAGATCAGGGATTGATTGAAATCACCGGCGAACCCCTGTTAAAAAATCTTGCCGACGACCCCCGCTTCAAGGCCTTCCTGCACAAGATGAATCTGCCGACGGAGTAGCCAGCGGCAGAACGAGGGCTTCTTGGCAAAAAAATACGTCCTCTGCGGACGTCCTATTCCCGACTGAAAAGGTCAGAGTGTGTGCCGGTTCGTTCGAATCGCACCACTTCGCCATCCACGTAGTAAATCAAGAGCCAGTCGGGTTCGATATGCAGGTCACGCCAGGACTTCCA
>JANOGQ010000133.1:0-6883 GCA_031406105.1 Lysobacterales bacterium
ACTTGGGCAACGACTCACACATCTGGTCGCAGACTTATGACCGGGAACTGGTAGACATATTCGCAGTCCAGGATGAAATTGCCCGGGGCATCGCGGAAGCCCTGGAGGTTCAGCTCGGCCTCGGCGAAGGCGAACACCTGGTCACGCAAAGCACCGGTAATATTCAGGCTTACGAGTTGTTTTTGCGCGCCGGGCAATTATGGCAACTGCGCCGCAGAGAAGCTGTCATCAATGCGCAGGGGCTGCTGTTGCGAGCCATTGACCTGGACCCTGATTTCGCCCAGGCCTGGGCACGGCTGGCAGCCGTCTATATGGTCACCAGCTCTTGGAGCGAAGCTGAATTGAAAGAAACGACTGATCGGGCGGAAATGTCGGCCCGGCGAGCGTTACAGCTGGATGAGAAATTGGCGCAACCACGTGCTGTGCTCGCGAACATCGCCGCCGGCCAGCAGAGTTTTGCCGACAGCGAACGGTTGTTTCTCGAAGCGATTGAGCTTGAGCCCTCCGATCCGACAACACATCTTTGGTATGCCGTTCTGCTCAACGGTTTGGGACGCCAACACGCCGCATCCCTGGAGTACCGCCTGGCGGTTACCCTCGATCCGCTGGCACCTGTTGGCCTGACGTGGATGGCGGCTTTTGAATTGCAGGAGGGCAATTTCCCGGCCGCTCTGGATGCGGCGGAGCGTTCGGTGGAGCTCGGCTATGAGTATGGTCATATCCTGGCCTACCAGGCACTGTTGCGACTTGGCCAATTTGATAGGGCGGAGGTCGAACTGCGCAAGGGGCTGAAACACGAGAGTATAGAACCGAAATTTATCGACTTGCTGATGACCGGTCAACGACATCCACGCAGGAACGAACTTGCCATCAAGGCAGTGGCTGCAAACCTGTCTTTGCCTGACCAAGTCTATACGTTCGCTGACCTGCGGGCTTACCGTGAGTTATTCGGGGCGTTTGATGGTCTGCACGGTACGCTTTTGTACCTGGCCCTGCCCGCTTTATGGGATGCAAAAGCTGCCGAGCTGAGGCGTCAACCAGGATTTCATGCGCTGGTAAAAGATCGAGGCATGCTGGAGTACTGGCTTGCCAGCCAGCAGTGGCCTGACCGCTGCCGTCCGGCTCGAGAATCCATCGAATGTGACCTGCAAAAAGAGGCACACCCATGAACGGGTGTCGCGCCCGCTCTGTTGCCAGAAGCACCTTGATCCTTGTCGCACTGTGGGCCTTGTTGGCCATGGGCCAGGAGCCGGTGCAATTGAGTGTTTACGACGCTGTCTCCCGCGAACCCGATGATCCGGTACCGGAGATAACGACTCAGGAATTGTTTGATGTGCTGGCGACAGGCGAAGCAGTAGTTTTTGATGCGCGTCCCTTCGATGAATTTTCGCTCGGGCACATTGATGGCTCGGTCAGCCTGGCCGCCAAGCCGGATGTGCCAATGTCCATCTACGTTTCTGATGTCGCCGAGGTGGACCGCCTTCTCAAGAAAGACAGGTCGGCCAACATCGTTTTGTATTGCAACGGGCTGTATTGTAAAAAAAGCAAACTGCTGGCGGCAGAACTGGTCGCAGCGGGCTACCTGAATGTTCGCCGTTACCAGCTTGGAATCCCCCTTTGGCGCGCCCTCGGTGGCGTGATGGCCATTGAACCTGCAGGCTTACGACATATTCTCGCCAATGACAACACGGCGGTTTTCATCGATACACGCGATCTGCAGGCCTTTGTCGACAACCACATACCGGGTTCAGTGAGCTTGCCTCACACCGACCTTCAGGCCGGCATCAAATCGGCAAAGGACGACGGCCGGCTGCCAATGACGGATCACAATACGCGCATCATCATTTTCGGGACCAATGGCAACGAAGCTCGCGAGGTTGCAAAAGCCATCACCGCTGAGGCGTTTCAGAACGTGGCCTACTTTGATGGCTCTTTTGAGCAACTGATGAGCCGGCCGGTGTTCATGCGTCGGCTTTAATGCAGGCTGCTGCCATGGTTCCGAATGATATGGTCCGCAGCGCGAAAGGCCAGGGCCATGATAGTCATGGTAGGTTGCCCCCGACCGGAGGTGACCATGGAGCCGCCATCCACCATGTAGAGATTCGGTACATCGTGCGAGCGGTGGTATTTATCCACCACAGAGTTCTGGGGGTCATTGCCCATGCGGCAGGTGCCCAACAGGTGTGAGCCATTTTGCTGCCCGTTCTCCGGGTACTTGATGGTCTTTTCAATGGCTCCCGCGGCGTCCATCAACTCCACCGTCCGTTGCGCGAAGAATTTCATGGTCTGCAGATCGTCCGGGTGATCCATGTAGGTGGTTCGCAAGGCCGGCCGGCCGAACTTGTCACGAACTTCCGGATCCAGGGTGACGTTGTTGCTCGACAATGGCAAGGAGGTAGTGTGGCCATTGAACGAACAGGCATGGGTGAAGTTCCGCTCCAGACGGCGCTTGAAATCGCTGCCCCAGGAGCTACCCGAAAACAAGGGATTGTTCAACGCTGTAGTCATCGGCAAACCGCGGTGAGTTGCTCGGTCATCAATTCCGCCACCACCGTAGAAGCCGAGCTTCGGATCTATACTGTAAAAGTCGTGAATCACCCGCGTGGCAGCCACACTCTTGAATGCATTGACCGGCTCCGGGAAAAGGCCAAAGACACGCGTGATGCCATTGAACATCAGGTTCTTGCCAACCACGCCACTGGAGTTGCCCAGCCCATCGGGGAATTTCGTGGACTCCGACAGCAGCAACAGCCTGGCGGATTCAGCCCCATTGGCGCTGAGAACCACCGCCCGGGCACGTTGTGCCTGCTCAGTACCATCGGCATCCCAATACACCACTTCGTTAGCCCGGCCCTGCTCATCGGTGTTGATTCGCGAGACCGTGCAAAGCGTACGCAATTCACAGTTACCCGAAGCCAGGGCCAGGGGAATCATGGTCACCAAAGTGGAGGACTTGGCGGAAACTTCGCAGCCGTAGGCGTTGCAAAAGCCGCAATGAATGCAGGGCGGACGGCCGTTGAAGGGTTTGGAAAGAATGGCCAAGGGTGCCGGGTACGCTTGATAACCCAGTTTCCTGCCGGCACGCTCAAGTAATACCCCGGGGGATTTCACTGGCATGGGCGGACAGGGGTAATCGCGCGAACGGGGTGGGTCCCAGGGGCCCGCCAAACCTGAAACACCAATCTCCCAATCCACCTTGGTGTAGTAAGGCTCCAGTTCTTCATAGCTGATCGGCCAGTCAGCGAAGTTGGTCCCCGATATCGGGCCAAGCAGGCTATGTTCCATGAAATCCAGCGGGCGCAGCCGCCAGAAATTGCCGGAAAAATGCACACTGCTGCCGCCTACATTGTGGGCATACTCCAACACATCAGAATCGACGACTACTGCTTTTTCATTTTCGAACTGGCGGAAGGTTTGCGGATGCCCCTGGCGCCGCCCCCAGGCCATTCCCTCGTTTTGTTCAATGCTCCATTCGTCGTGCTTGAAATCCGCACCCTTCAGGTGTGGCCCTTGTTCCAGCAGCACCACCGAAAATCCCGCCATGGACAATTCTTTGGCCATGATGCCGCCGGCGGAGCCGGAGCCAATCACCACGAAATCAACGGCTTCACGGGTTGAGTAAGAAGCACTAGCCATTCTTATTCCCCTTTCTCGGCGTAATCGGCATCGTAGTAACCGTACGGCGCTGTCCATGCGTGCTGGTGACCCATGCCGGAAAGCTGGTGGCCCACACCTTCACGATTGCCGCCGTATTCTGGCAAGGAAAAGGTCCCGCAGATGGTGAGATAACGCATGGTGACAAAGAATGGAGTTTGTTCGATATCGCGCAGCAAACCATCCTGTTGCTCCGCGCGGAGGGCCGAGAACAGGCTGCCGTCATGGGCTGCAGCGGCCTTGGCCTGCAAAGCTCCCAGACCTTCGCGCACCGGCCCCAATACTTCGGAGCGGCTGCTACCCAGCACATGGTCGATAAAGTAAATGGCACCGGCCTCAGTGGCTCCGGGCGTGTCGTCGGTGGGAATGATGCGCGCTGCAATCGCCGCCAGTTCAGTGGCTTCAGCGGCACCCAGGGTTTTGAACCCGGCTGCAGCTTTCTGCGAAGCAGCAAATTGGGCTGCCTTGGCCTGTTCAGCAACACTGAACAGGACGGGCAGCGAGAGTACCACCAGGGATCCGCGAGCGGCATCGCCGGTCAACTGCAAAAAGGTACGACGGGAAAGCAGAGGTCTGGTCACCTTATTCGATCCTTGATAAATGAATCTCACACTCGACAACCTTGCCTGTGGGTGTCAATTCATACTTTAACAGCGGGTACGATGTCTGCGCACAAGAAAGCAGACCATTCGGAGTTTAGCCGATATGATTCAACCACCACTTTTCAGCAGGCTGATGATGTAGTCAACCCGCTCAATGGATCGATTCATGCTGCTGCTGGATACCTTGAGTTGCGACAGCCTTCCCACCAGTGCCTGTTGCAGTTGCTTGTCTGCCCGCAGTTGCGCAACCACGGCATGGAGCAGGGTTTCTGATGCCGGCGGCTCGCAACGTACCAGTCGGAAAGTATAACCCGCATCGCCCGGGAGCAGGATGGAGGCCTGGCAATCTGCATCCCAGATGTATTCCTGGATGGGCCACTGCATGCGCTCGCGGATCATTTCCCGGTACTTCGGTAAGCCACCGGTTACCAGGTCGAAATCATGCGCAGTGATGTCGTACAGTTCCGCCAAGGCTGTGAGCAGTTGTGCATCTCCGACCAGGCCGAGTCCTCCGGCATTCTGCGCTTCGCGGTAGGCGGGCCCGGTCAAGCGATAGGGCCAGATCTGGCCCGCCTGGAAAGCGCCCAGGACGACATCCCAGGCTTCATCGGCCGATAACTCATGATCGCTTTGCAGGCCGGCGACCACCGTTTCCCCGAACTGCAAACCATCGGTGGAGTAATCCACCCGGCCTTGCAATTGGCCAATTGGCCCCGGGTTTCCTGCAGGTCAACCAGGATTTGAGCTCGCCACTCGTTTGCCTCAGCCACTTTCTTGCGGTGTTCGTTCCAGTTATCGACCTGCAAGGCAATCAGGATACCGAACACAACTACCATCAGCTCCAGGAACAGTGTTGCCCAGGCTTGCTGCTTGAAAGAGGTGAAGATTCGTTTTATAAACATGTCTCGCCAGGCTACGCTGTCGTTGCTCTGGCTGTGATCTTACCCGCAAACGGACTTCGAGACTTATAGGGCAACCGGAAAATGCACTTGATAATTTCCTTGGGAGGATACCCGATGAAAACACTGACATCGCTGTTGGCTCTTTTTGCCTGTTTGCCACTGGCAGCCCAGAGTGCTGCGCAGCATCCGCTCGATGCGCTGGATGCATCCGAAATCACCGCCACAACGACCATCCTCAAAAATGCCGGGCACGTGGACGACACAACCCTGGTCGCGTCGATCAGCCTGCAGGAGCCGCCCAAGGCTGATGTGCTGGCCTGGAAGCCCGGCGATGCAATTCCGCGCAGCGCAAAGGCCGTGCTGCGGCGCAATGCAACTACCTTTGAAGCCATCGTTGATCTCGTTGATGAGAAAGTCCGGTCGCACCGGGAAATCCCGGGGGCCCAGCCCTTCGTCACGCTGCCGGAAATGCTCTCCGCCATCGAACTTACCACCAACGATCCAAGAATGCAGGAAGGACTGCGTAAGCGGGGCATCACGGATTTCACGCAGCTTTTCTGTGCGCCACGCACGGTGGGTAACTTCGGAGCCGAGCTGGAAAGGACCAGGCGGATTATCAAACTCGATTGCTTTGACATCCGGGGCGTGAAGTCTGATGTGTTTGCCAACCCGATCGAGGGACTGATTGCCACCGTCGATCTGGACAATGGAAGAGTCCTCGAAGTAACCGATCTTGGCGTCGTTCCCATTCCGGGTGGTAATTCTGAACTCGATCCCGGTTCCACCGGAGTGCGCGACAACGCGAAGCCGATCGTGCAGATGGCACCCGAAGGCAGCAACATCAGCGTGAACGGCTCCCTGGTGCAATGGCAGAACTGGTCCTTCCACCTGCGTTGGGAACTGCGCGAAGGCGTCGTGGTTTCGCTGGTGAATTACCAGGACGGCGAGCGGTCACGTTCGGTACTCTACCAGGGTCATCTTTCCGAGATCTTCGTGCCTTATCAGGACCCGAGCGAGGGCTGGTATTACCGCAACTACCTGGATGAGGGCGATTACGGATTCGGCTCAATGGCATCCATCCTGGCCCCCGGTGCCGATTGCCCCGCCTCGGCCATTTACCTCTCGCCGGTCATGTCTAATGTCGCCGGGGGCGCCGACGTGCAGGACAAGCGGATCTGCATTTTCGAGCTTGCACCCGGCGAACCTGCCTGGCGGCATTACGATTTCATCACCGGGGCGATTGAAAGCCGGCCCGCAACCGAACTCATCGTCCGCTACATTGCCACCGTCGGTAATTACGACTACTTGCTGGACTGGGTTTTCGACCAGAAAGGCAACATCACCTACCGGGCTGGCGCCACCGGCGTTGATTCGGTGAAGGGCGTAGCCGCGCAACACTTGGACGACCCGACCGCAGCAAAGGATACGGCCTACGGATCACTGATCTCACCGGGGCGCGTGGGCGTCAATCACGACCATTTCCTGTCGCTGCGGCTGGACCTGGATGTCGACGGAACCACCAACATGTTTGCCCGCAATCTGCTGGTTCCGCAGAAGCTGCCGGAACAGGCTCACCGGCGTACCAGCATCTGGACCACAAAAGAAGTGGCGGTGAAGACAGACACTGAAGCGAAATACAGGCTCAGCTACGAGCGCCCCGCCATGTGGCATGTGATGAACATGGATCACAAGAACGCGACCGGCTATCCCGTCAGCTACATGATC
>JANOGQ010000151.1:0-5464 GCA_031406105.1 Lysobacterales bacterium
GGAATTTTAAAACCAAAATACGGAGCATCCCTTGATATGCACCAATCTTCCAACCCTTCTTTAATCCAGTTCAATATCTGTTTTTTAATTTCTGGCTGTAATTTTTTATTGTCAGTAAGATATGCTTTGAGTTTTTCTGAAAAAGATGAAAGCTTGAAGAAATAATGCTCAGAATCCTTCAGCACCGGGGTGGTGCCGGAAACTGCCGAACGCGGATTTATGAGGTCAGTGGGCGAATAAGTGCTGCCACAGGATTCACAGGAATCACCGTACTGATCTTCGGCAGCACATTTGGGGCAGGTGCCACGTATAAACCGGTCGGGCAGGAACATGCCTTCCTGCTCGTCGTACAGCTGTTTGATAGTGCGCCTGGCAATATGTCCGCCGGCATCAAGCTTTTGGTAAATCATTTCAACCAGCGCGCGGTTGTGTTCGCTGTGTGTTGAGGAGTAGTTATCAAAACTGATGCCGAAATCGCGAAAGTCCTGCTTGTGTTCCTCGTTCATCCGATCGATCAGTTCTTCGGGCGTCTTGCCTTCGGCCCTTGCCCACTACATCACCGGAGTGCCATGCGCATCGTCCGCCCAGGCAAAATAACATTCATGCCCCTGCGCACGCTGGAAACGCGCCCAGATGTCGGTCTGCACATATTCCAGCATATGGCCGAGATGAATGGCGCCATTGGCATAGGGCAGGGCACTGGTCAGCAGGATTTGTCGTTTCGTGGCAGTCATGAATTTCAATTTCTTTGCGCGATAGCGAATTATGTCATGCCCTGTCACCGCACTGCACTTCTGCTGACCCGCAAAGCGTTAGCAGATACAATGCGCTTCCCTCAGATCCAGAACCATGAATAGCCTATGTCAATGTTGAATGAAGCTCTGGTCAAAGCCATTTTGATGACTGTGCAGGACCCGCTGGCGGGAAGGGATATCGTCAGCCTGGGCTGGTTGCGTGGCATCGCAGTGGTAGCTGACCGGGTGGCGGTAGATTTGCGTGCGCCTTATCCCATAGAGGGCCGGCGGGCCCAGTTGCAGCAACTGGTTCGCGCCGCACTGGAAGCTGATGAACGTATCGCCGGGGCGACGGTTGATCTGAGCTGGCGGGTATTGGCGCATAAAGTCCAGGGTGAGCTGAAGCCCATGCCGGCCATTCGTAACATCATCGCAGTAGGATCGGGCAAAGGCGGTGTGGGCAAGTCGGCAACCTCAATCAATCTCGCGCTGGCCTTGCAGGCTGATGGCGCGCGGGTAGGTGTATTGGATGCCGACATTTACGGCCCCAGCGTGCCGCGCATGTTGGGCATTTCCGGCCGGCCTGAAACCGATGGTAAACGCATCATTCCGCAGCAGGCGCACGGCCTCCAGGTGATGTCCATAGGTTTCATGGTGGAAGAAGATACACCCATGATCTGGCGCGGCCCCATGGTGACTTCCGCGCTGCAGCAATTGTTGACAGAAACCAATTGGGTAAATCTCGACTATCTGGTGATCGATCTGCCACCTGGCACGGGGGATATCCAGTTGACGCTGGCGCAGAAAGTGCCGGTCAGTGCCTGTGTGGTGGTCACAACGCCGCAGGACATTGCTTTGCTGGATGCCCGCAAAGCCGTGCAGATGTTCCGCAAAGTGGACATGACCGTTTTGGGTGTCGTGGAAAACATGAGCACGCATATCTGCAGTCAGTGTGGACATGAAGAGGCCATATTTGGCAGTGGCGGTGGTGCCAGCATGTCAGCCGATTTCAATCTGCCCTTGCTGGGCCAGCTGCCACTGGCCTTGCGCATTCGTGCGGACCTGGATGCGGGTAATCCCACCGTGGTTGCGGATCCGCAGTCGGAGATCAGTGCCAGCTACCTGGAATGTGCCCGACGCATCGCCATCGAATTGTCGCAACGGCCCCGTTCGCTGGAGCTGAATCTGCCCACCATCCAATTACAGAACAGTTAGCGGAGTACAGAGTGAGTATCAAGTCTGATCGCTGGATACGGCGTATGGCCGAATCGCACAACATGATTGAACCTTTTGAGCCTGGCCAGGTGCGACGCAGTGCAGAGGGCCACAGCCAGATTTCCTATGGCACATCCAGCTACGGCTATGACGCGCGTTGCGCGCGTGAATTCAAGATTTTCACCAATATCAATTCAGCCATAGTGGATCCGAAGAACTTTGATACCAACAGCTTCGTGGATTTCACTGCTGATTTTTGCATCATTCCACCCAATTCATTTGCGCTGGCCCACACAGTGGAATACTTCCGCATTCCGCGCAACGTTCTGACCATCTGCCTGGGTAAATCCACCTATGCCCGCTGTGGCATCATCGTCAATGTCACACCGCTGGAGCCCGAGTGGGAAGGGCATGTAACCCTGGAGTTCTCAAACACAACGACATTGCCGGCAAAAATATATGCCAATGAGGGGGTGGCGCAGTTCCTGTTTTTTGAATCTGACGAGCCCTGCGAAAAGTCCTATGCCGACCGGCAGGGTAAATACCAGGGCCAGAAAGGCGTGACTTTGCCGCGCGCCTGAAGCGCTGCCGGCGAATCATTCCATGGGCGGTTGCTGGATCAGCGAGGCGTAAGTTTCAAACTTCTGGCCGTTGCGGGAAACTTCCAGTTCAACCTGGGTGCCTGGTTGTGACATGGCGATCTTCAGTTCAAATGCCTGCGAGTCGACTGCAGGTTCACCGTTCAGGCTGATGATTTCGTCACCCTCACGAATCCCGGCCTGCCAGGCAGGTCCACCACGGGGTACATTGCGAACTATCAGGCCGGCCGCTTGCAGCTTGCCTTCTGCTGAGGTGTTGGGCGGCAAATTGGATACCCATGCACCTAACCAGCCGCGACGCACTGAACCATAGTCGATGATCTGTTTCATGACTTCCCTGGCCGTGGCCATGGGAATAGCAAAGCCGATGTTCTGCGCGCCGGTGGCGCCGCCCAGGTGCCTTGTATTGATGCCAATCAGATCGCCGTGGGCATTGATCAAAGCACCGCCGCTGTTGCCGGCATTAATGGCAGCATCTGTCTGGATGAAGCCTTCAAATGCCAGCGAATCCAGGGTGGTTCGTTCGGTTGCGCTGACTATGCCCATGGTGACTGTATGGCTCAGGCCCAGGGCATTGCCAATGGCCAGGACAACGTCACCCACTCGCACCGGTTGGCTTTCGGCAATGGGTATGATGGGCAGGCCGTTAAGATTGATCTTGAGCACAGCCAGATCAGTTTGCGGATCAGAGCCTACTACCTGGCCTAGTGCAATTCGTCCGTCCCACAAGCCGATCTGGATATTCTGTGCAGAGCTGATCACGTGGTGATTGGTCAATATGTAACCATCCTCGCTGACCAGCACGCCCGAACCCATGTCCCGGTTCATGCGATACAGCATTCTGGGTCCCAGTTTCTCCTGGGTTTCTGCGTCTACCGGGTGACGATCGAGAGAAGTGGTATAGATGCTGACTACTGCTGGTGCAGCAAGATCGACCGCATCAGCAAAGGAAAAAGGGCCGGAAGGAAGCTGCTTGGTGGAAGTCGTTCCATTGGGTGGATCAGACGGTGTTTCCTCAGTAAGGTGATCAAATCGCGGCCAGAAATAGAGCACCACAAAAGCCATGGCCAAGCCGGCCACCAGGGCTTTGAGCAGAAAAACAACCGTTTGTGTGATTTTTGTCATGGGCGTGCCCTGCAAAGGGCCTGTCAACAAGCGCTTTAAACGTCAAGCCGTGGAGGTGATTGAGCATTCTATCTGTAAATGCGTTGTTTCGCATGATGCCTTTCGGATAAAATACCTGATTGCTATGGCCGGAAATACAAAGTTGGGTAGTAAACTTGCGACACAAGCAACTTATGCATCCCGCCAAGTCGAACAAAACCCCGCTGGGCAACACTCCGCTGGAGATAAAAATTGATGCCAACTGATGGCGTGAACAACGGGCGGCGCCGGTTCCTGATCGCCACGACTTCGGTCGTAGGCGCCACTGGAGTCGGAATCGCTGCCATACCTTTCCTTGAGTCCTGGAAACCCAGTGCCAAAGCGCAGGCCATTGGCGCTCCGGTACAGGTAAATATCGAGGGCCTGGAAGCTGGCCAGCTGCTCAAGGTGCAATGGCGTGGCCAGACCATCGGGATTTTGCGACGCGACCAGCAGACTCTTGAATTATTGTCAGGTCTGAATGATCGTTTGCGTGATCCGTCTTCCCTGGAGTCCGAGCAACCTGCGTTTGCCCAGAATGAAGCCAGGGCACTGCAAGCTGAATATCTGGTTGTCAACATGCATTGCACCCATCTGGGTTGCGTGCCACAGATCATTCCTACGGTTGGCCCCGCGCCGTTTGATGAAGACTGGAAAGGTGGCTTTTTTTGCCCCTGCCATAAATCCAAGTTCGATATGGCCGGGCGGGTTTATAAAGCAGTGCCTGCACCAACCAATTTACGCATACCGCCCTATAGCTTTCTGGATGACAAGACTTTGATGATAGGCGTTAGTCCTGAAGGGGTGGTGTAATGGCCAAGCCTGCAAGCACATTTGCCAACAAAGCCGGAGATTTGATGAGCTGGGTAGACGAACGTCTGCCGGTAACACAATTTTATAACGATCATCTGGCGAAGTATTACGCCCCGAAAAATTTCAATTTCTGGTACTACATGGGCGCACTGGCCCTGTTGATACTGGTCATTCAGATTGTCACTGGCATCTTCCTCACCATGCACTACAAACCCTCTGCGGCGGAAGCCTTTGCCTCGGTGGAGTACATCATGCGTGACGTGGAATGGGGCTGGCTGCTTCGCTACATGCACTCTACCGGAGCTTCTTTCTTTTTCATCGTCATATATCTGCACATGTTCCGCGCTTTGCTCTATGGCTCTTACCGCCAGCCACGCGAGCTGCTGTGGATATTCGGCATGCTCATTTACCTCGCGCTGATGGCTGAAGCTTTCATGGGTTACGTACTGCCCTGGGGCCAGATGTCCTACTGGGGCGCCCAGGTGATCATCAACCTGTTCGGCGCTATACCGGGAATTGGCGAACCACTGACCGAATGGATCAGGGGTGATTTCTTCGTTTCCGATGCCACCTTGAACCGCTTCTTTGCCTTGCACGTGGTGGCCCTTCCGATGGCGCTTCTGGTATTAGTAGTATTGCATCTGGCGGCGCTGCACCAAACCGGTTCCAATAACCCGGATGGCATTGAGATCAAGAAAGTCAAAGGCGAAGACGGAACACCGCTCGATGGCATACCATTCCACCCTTACTACACGGTGAAAGATATTTTCGGCGCGTCCATGTTCCTGCTGGTGTTCGCTTTCATCATTTTCTTCTGGCCCGAAGCTGGCGGCCTGTTCCTGGAACATGACAATTTCGTTCCGGCTGACCCCATGGTTACCCCCGCACTCATCAAACCTGTTTGGTATTTCACACCTTTCTACGCCATTCTGAAGGCCGTTCCCGACAAACTGATGGGTG
>JANOGQ010000164.1:0-18619 GCA_031406105.1 Lysobacterales bacterium
TGGATGTACCACAGGTCGTGCTCAATGCGCAATTGATCAATGTGTTGAAAGGAGAGATGTCGTTGGTCGGGCCGAGGCCACAACCTATTGAACACAATGATCTGTATCAATCCCATATTCCCAAGTATGTCATGCGCCACAAAGTGAAGCCGGGGCTTACTGGCTGGGCGCAAGTAAATGGCTTTCGGGGGGAGGTCGTCAATCAGGACCAGATCAAATTGCGCATTGAGCACGACCTGTGGTACATCCAGAACTGGTCTTTATGGCTGGATCTGAAGATCCTTTTGATGACGCTTCTGGTGATGATTCATAAGAATGCGTATTGACCCTGGCTTCCTGCACCCAGAATCTTTCTTATCTGCTAGCGCTCATTTCACCATCCCACCTGGCTGATGACCTCATCACCGGTCATGCCGTCAAGGTTCTTGGCCAGCTTGGCTCTATCGTTCCCGGTACCCAGGTCGTAAACCAGCAGCCACTGGATTGCGCTTTCCAGGGTGGTGTAATCGGCTTCGCTGGCGGTTTCTTTAATCTTGGCGAGGCTTGCGTCGAAGGCTTCAAGGCTGCTGCCGTCTATCGCAATCTGCATACCTTTATCTGTCGCGGCAACGGCTGCTTCAGCCTCAGCCGCTTCGTCAACAAGCTTTGGAGTTGCCGGAGGATCGACGTATTGCGCAAGCAGCGCAGGGCTGAATGACATAATTAAAATAGAGAGCAGAGAGATTGCAAAAGTATTGTTCATTGAAAACAGTGCTTTATAGATCATTGTTAACCTCAAGTTGTAGATGTTTTTCTGTGTTGCTGATCATCGTATTGAAAAGCGTCTGATCAAGCGACGGGTTTTCGACTGTGCTGAGTGCATAAAATTCCGTTGGCTTTAATCGCGGCCGAGTCCACTCCTGCTATCTGCGGGGGCCATGCGCCTGCAGTACTTTGAAGTCCCGGTTCTCGGCCACCTTCTCAAAACCCACAAAGGCTTCAGTCAGCCAGGCCTCGTAAGGCAAATGGCGATTGCAGACCAACAACATTCTACCGCGATTTCCCAACTTGGCAGGTGCAGTGCTGATGAATCGCCGGGCGATATCGAAATCGGTGGTAACACCTTTATGAAAGGGCGGATTGCTGATGATCCAGTCGTAACGGCCTTTGGCGGCATCCAGCCCGTCGGATGCGGTTACCTGCGCAACACAACCATTGCGTGCCAGGGAAAGCCGGGTGGATTCCAGCGCCAGCGCGGAACTATCCAGCATATCCAGTTCAATGTCGGGATACCGCCGCTTCAGGTAAATGCCAATCACACCGGCGCCACAGCCGAAATCCAGCACTTTGCCTTTGATTCTGAGCTGGCGGTGATCGGCGTTCTGCATGTAATCCAGCAACAGGGCGGTACCTTTATCCAGCCGCCCATGGGCGAAAGCGCCTGGCAGGCTTTGTAAATGAATCTCGCCGGCTGCGCTGGGCAGGGTCCATTGCTGGAGATAATCCTCGGGCGAGAAGGGTTCAATAGCGTTTATTTGCCGGCCTTTTGATGGATTTGTCGTGAGTAAAGCCCGCTCCCCCAATTGATTGTGTTTATCAGCGCGAGTTGAGTCCGAAGCGGCCTTCCGCAATTGAGCTTGAATGCCGGCACCAGTTGAATCAGCCGCGGCCCCCTGCAAGCGAGCTTGTTCACCACTGCTGTCCGAGACAACATTTGCGCCACTCGTCATGGGTTCTTGCGCCAGATAGAGAACGCAGTGCCGGGCGGCATCGCGTTTTTGTACTTTTGAGAATCGTTGCTTCAGGCGAGCTTCGGCCGACTTGATGCCAGCCTTGTTCTCACCCACCAGCCAGAGCTGCCCTTCGCCTGGCAAATGCTCGGCTATGAAGTGCAGCAGGAATTCCAGACGTTCTTTTTCGCGAGGCAGGAACAGGATAACGGTGACTGGCAGGTTACGCGGCTGAGTTCGGTCCGTGGTCTGTTCTGGAGTTTGTTTCGGGGTTTCCATTTGCGGCAGCAGACCGAATTCGCAATTGATGCCGCTTTGTTGCATGCAGCTGGCATCGCCGAAATCCTGGCTAAACCCACTTACTTCAGACATTCCGTTGCGCTGCAGCTCGATAGCCAAGGAATCACGGGGTGGGTTGATGAGCAGCACGGCGCCTGGTCGCGAGCAAGGCTCGCTACTACAATAGCGCAAGATCAGCTCGCTGGTAGCGAACATCACAGTAAAACTATTCGGTTCTTTTGAATCGCGCCGCCAGGTCGGATGGCATTTCAGCTGTCTTGTTCGCGCAGCCTGCCTTCAACATATTTGTGAAGGACACTGGCAACTAGAGTTTGATATGGAATGCCCTCGGCTAAAGCTCTTTTCTGCAAGCCACGAAGATCTTTGGATGAAAGTCGAATATTGATTCGAGCATCTTTTTTGAACATCGCTTCAGCATATTGTTGGTGCCGCATCTGAGCGATAGAAGCATTCTTTGTCTTCTGCAGTTTCCCGGATTCAAAAGCATCAAGGATTTCCTGCTCTTCCTGATTCAATTTAATCATTGGCTTCACCTCTATATTTTTTCGTGGCCTTCCTGCTGGGAATGATGGTTTTTAAAAAAACTTCTTCATCTGTTTCAATGAATGGCACGAGGTATATATATCCTTCAATATCTATGGCATGTACTTTTTGATTGGGATAAAGCTCTTGATTAGGGTGATCAAAGGTGTCGAGAATTTCGCCCGCTTGCATGTGATAAACCACATCTTCAAAGCATGCTCCGCGCTCCTTCTTGAGCTGCTCATTTTTTTCAGGATTCCATGCAATAGACTTCATTGGTCTCAATGTAGCACGTTGTGTGCCTTATGTCTTAACAGCCAACTGGCTCAATTCAGCAAACGGGCAACCAGGTCATAATCATCCGAGCTTTCAACCTTTACCTTCACCAGCGAGCCGGGCCTTAGATTACCACCATCGCGGATGGTGACGATGCCATCGATTTCCGGAGCATCGGCCTTGCTTCGGCCAATTGCATATTTTTGGCCCTGGCCATCGCCGATCGTATCAACCAGAACTTCCTGCACGGTGCCCACCCGCGCTTGCAGGCGCTTTGCACTGATCACGGCCTGGGTTTGCATGAACTGCTCCCAACGTTGCTGTTTGAGTTCTTCGGGCACTGCGCCGTCCAATTCATTAGCGGCTGCTCCGGCGACGGCGGAGTAGGTGAAACAGCCTACGCGATCAAGCTGCGCTTCTTCCAGAAAGTCCAGTAATTCTGCGAACTCGGCATCGGTCTCGCCGGGAAAGCCCACGATGAAAGTACTGCGGATCACCAGCTCGGGGCAGATCTCGCGCCAGCGCTGAATGCGTTCCAGCGTGTTCTCTGCTGCCGCTGGCCTGCGCATGCGTTTGAGTACTGCCGGGCTGCCATGCTGAAACGGAATATCCAGGTAGGGCAGGATGCGGCCATCGGCCATCAGCGGAATCACTTCATCCACGTGCGGGTAAGGGTAGACATAATGCAGCCGCACCCAGGCGCCGAGGCTGCCCAGGCCTTCGCACAATTCCAGCATGCGTGTTCGTACTGGCTTGCCACCCCAGAAATCCAGTTTGTATTTCAGGTCCACACCGTAAGCGGAGGTATCCTGTGAAATCACCAGCAACTCTTTCACCCCGGCGGCCACCAGCCGCTGCGCCTCGTCCAGCACTTCCCCCACCGGGCGGCTGACCAGCTTGCCGCGCATGGAGGGGATGATGCAAAAGCTGCATTTGTGATTGCAGCCTTCGGAAATTTTCAGGTAGGCGTAATGGCGCGGTGTCAGCTTGATGCCGATGCCGCCACGGCTCGCCGGCACCAGGCTGGTGAAGGGGTCGTGATTGGCCGGCATGGGGGCATGCAGATGGATGGCTCCCACTACGGCTTCGTATTGCTGCGGGCCGGTAACAGCCAATACTTTGGGATGTACACTGGTAATGTCGCTGGCATTCTTGCCCATGCAGCCGGTGACGATCACTTTGCCGTTGGCTTCCAGCGCTTCACCAATGGCTTCCAATGATTCTGCCTTGGCGCTGTCGATGAATCCGCAGGTGTTGACCACCACCACATCCGCACCGGCGTAATCTGCGCTGATCTCGTAGCCGTCGGTACGGAGTTGCGTGAGGATGCGCTCGGAATCCACCAATGCTTTGGGACAGCCGAGGCTGACGAAGCCGACTTTGGGTAGATTGCTCATACGATCAGAATGAATTTGAGCGGATCGGAAGCCAACATGGGGGTTTTACCGGACGGGGGTTACGGAATGTCGGGCATTATGAAGGAATTGAGCGTTTGTGTCGCTGGATGGCTTCGAATGCAGCAGGCTTGCTGGGGGCCCATAAAATCGCGGCCCAGGCCGCTCCTGCAGCCCAGCGTCGCATGGGAACGGCCTGGGCCGCGAACCTCGGCCAGCCCGGGCTGTACACATCAGCCCTGGGGGCTTCCTACAACATCGGCCGCTATGGGCTTGCTACATCCGGGGATCGTGGAGCAGCAGCCTCGGCTGTGAATGAATTGAACCCAGGCGCTTGCCAGGTATATGGGCTTGTAAGGTCTTGTCGCGCCGCTCGCGTTTGATCTGCAGTTCAAATTTGGCACCGGGCTCAAACTGGCGCAGCGCACGGATCAACTCGGCAGGCGTATTCACATCGTCTCCCGCTACGGAAAGGATTACATCACCGGTTTTCAAACCGTAACTATTGTCTTCATCGACCATCAAAACCAGCACCCCGCGGTCACTTTTGAAGTAACTGCCCAGTTCGGGGTTGAGGCTGGCCAATTCCAGTCCGGCAGTTTGCGAGTGACCGAACCACATGTCGGCCTGGTGCAAGGCCTCGCCACCCAGCCGGGAAAACTGGTCACCATCCAGGTTTAAATCTTCTTCAAATTCGATACGGGTACCATCGGCATCGATGAACATGTACTGAAAAGAATCAATCCGATCTTCAACTTCAGCAATATGATCGGCCAGGGCTTGCTCATCAATCACCACAACTCTGGAGGACTCTGCGCCGGATTCATCGATCTGCTTGATCACTATGCGGGCGGATGAGCTATGGCTTGTCCATTCAGGGGGTGCACCTGACGCTGCCTGGGCATTCGGCGCACCGGGGATGCTGGGCGCGTCAGGAGCACCAGGTGGGGGCTCCGGTAAGCGGATCAACGACTGCCAGGAACTGGGTTCGCGCTGCTCGGCTTTAACCATCAGGCTCTGGTTCTTACCGTCACGCACAAATCCAATGCGGATTTCCTCGCCGGCATTGACTTCTGCCATGGTGGCAACCAGCGCATCGCGCGCAGAATCGCCGGTTTGATTGGCCAGGTCAACCTCGCGAATGGAGGTCAGGACATCGCCTTTCTTCAGCCCTGCCTGTTCGGCCGGGCCACCGGGTGAAACACCTGATAGTTCAACGCCACGCTCGTCGGAATCTCCCAGCAAGACGCCAATCACGGCCCGGTCACCCAGATTGATCACACGAAACCGGGACTGTGAGCTTTCTCCACGCGCCAGTTGCCGGTGAGCGCGTGCCACTTCGCGGGATGCTTCACTCAAGGCACGATGTGCCCGGCTGAGTTCAGCGCGCGATTCAACCAGATTTCCCTGCTCGCCTGACCGTTGAGCTTCCAGTGCTTTTGCGACTTCAGCCATAACCCTACTGGCTTCTTCAACCTGCCGCTGCGCTTCGGCTATTTGCGCCTCCTGATCAGCCAGTTGGGCGGTAAAGACAGAAGCGGCAGCAATCTCCATGTCTTCTTCATGGCTGGCCATCGCTGCCGCGCGGACTTCATCAGCCGCAGCGTGGGCCTGCTCGACAATAATCTGGACCTGAGCTTCTGTTGCGCGAGCCTGTGAGGCTATTTCGGGCTCTGCTGCAGTAGCAGATGGCGATGCTTGCGCCTGGCTGTTGCACGGGCCAAACGTGAGCATGGCCATGCCCGCCAGCAAGGGGAGGTAATTAAGCTTTCTGAACATCTTGAGCATTTATGAACTCCTTTGGTAATCGGCTGACTATCGTCTCGCTAAGGGCTCTGCGAAACAGACCTGTTTGCTAAATGCTCACAAAGACGCAAGGTTAGGCTCATCCCGTCGCAAACCGGCGCCATAAATCTGATTGAGATCCATCAGCAGATTGACCCGTTGCCGCCACAGCTCACTGGATTCGGGTTGCTGGCTGATCGCTGCATCAACCTGAGCCACCAGATCTTCCAGCTCAACCTGGTAAACCACGATCTCGGCGGGCATGGCGCCGACGCCGGTACGCAAATAGTTCAGATTCTGCTCCAGGCGCTGGGACAGACGTTGCAGGGATTGCAGGTTTTCCAACCCAAGGTTCGGATTGCCGTAGGAGCGGCCCTGGCCGCGAATGTCATTCGGCTCCAGCGAGCCTGCTGCCAGATTGTTCGGGTTCATTGGCTCCTGTTCTGCCACGGTCTCAGTTAATGCCACAGGTGGCATAGAATCCACCTGCGGCAACAGCGCAACCACGCCAATTGCCAACGTAACGGTTGCTGCCAGAGCCAGGCCGGAAAACCATTGCTGGCGGCGCCGACTTTGCTGATGTAATCGGGCCGAAATGGCAATCCAAGTATCGCTAGGGGGCTGCAATTCAGGCAACCCCGCAAGGCCAAATGGATCACGCGCTTGCGTCATCTTGTCTGCCTCCAAAGGTTGGGGTTCGGGATGTCTCATATCAGAGTCCTCCATGCGCCGCCTGAGTCGGCGGTAATGCTGCCTCCTACAGTGGAACCTGTTCGGCTGTAGGTGCGAACTTTGCTCGCGACCGGGTCATCTTTATGGGCAGAATTGCAGACTTCTACCCCACTTTCCGAGTTTCCGTCCGGAGTATGTACAGGATTCATGTGCTTACCCAGCAACTCCCGTAATCGGGCGCGGGCTCGGGATAAACGGGTTTTGGAAAAACTTTCGGTCAGGCCAAACAATTCGGCGATCTCTGTGTGGTTATAGCCTTCGACATCGTGCAACCAAACCACCGTTCTATCCTGCATATCCAGATGGGCAAAAGCCCCGGCCAGGTCTTTGCTCAATTCAACGCGGCCCTGGTCACCTTCAGTAAAGGAATGATATTCAGCCAGTTCCACCGGGGCAAAATCCGGCTGCCTACGCAGCATACTGATGGCCTGGTTGATAACAACCCGGCGTAACCAGCCCCAGAAGGGTGCATCGCCGCGAAATTGTTTCAGGCGTTTGAAGGCATTGATAAAAGCTTCCTGCAGCACGTCCTGCGCCAGGCTGGGGCACTGGCATATGCGGTAAGCGATGGTGTAAGCCGGGCCCTGGTACAAGCGGTAGATTGTTTCGCAAGCCCGCACGTCGCCACGGCGGGCGCGCGCCAGTGTCAGCTCATCCAGAACGATGTCAAAGGCAGATGCACTCATTGTTGCTTAAGACGCTCCCTAGGGGAAAAAGGTCGCAACAATCCTGGATGAGTTTATAGCACCCACTAACGCGGTGGATGCCGGGTCAGGCCCGGCATGACGGCGTGGGGTGGTGCTGTTTACCAGATCTTCACCCGATCTTCTGGCGGCAAGTACAGACCATCACCTTGCTGCACATCAAAGGCCGAGTAGAAGTCGGGCACATTGACTAGCGTGCCATTGGCGCGGAAACGGGCCGGTGAATGTGAGTCAACCGTCAGCAAGCGTTTGGCTTCTTCGGGGCGGCTCTTTTCGCGCCAGGCCTGGGCCCAGCCAAGAAAGAATCGTTGGTCGCCGGTCCAGCCATCAATAACTGGCGCTTGCTCGCCACTGAGGGCCAACTGGTAAGCCTTGTAGGCAATGCTCAGGCCGCCCAGGTCACCGATGTTTTCACCCGATGTGAATTCGCCATTGATGGTCAGCCCATCGATCACTACGTAGCTGCTGTATTGCGCGGCCAGCTTGTCCTTGCGTTCTATAAAGCGGGCATTGTCTTCCTCGGTCCACCAGTCCCGCAGATTGCCGTCACCATCAAAGCGTCGGCCGGAATCGTCGAATCCATGGCCAATTTCATGGCCAATCACCGCACCAATGGCGCCGTAATTGACGGCATCATCGGCCGCCATATTGAAATAGGGCGGTTGCAGGATAGAAGCAGGGAATACGATTTCATTCCACATAGGCAGGTAGTAAGCGTTGACGGTCTGCGGTGTCATCAACCATTCGGACTTGTCCACCGGCTGATCCAGCTTGTTGAGGTTGCGTTGATATTCGAATGCGGTGGCGCGCTTGACATTGCCTACCAGGTCACCGGCCAGCACTTCCAGTTTGCTGTAATCCCGCCACTGGTCGGGATAACCGATCTTGCTGTTGAATTTGGCCAGCTTCTCCAGCGCCTGCTGCCTGGTTTCTTCGCTCATCCATTCGAGTTCGGTGATGGAAATGCGATAGGCCTCCACCAGATTGTCGATCAGCTCCTGCATGCGTGCCTTGGAGGCCGCATTGAAATGCTTTTCAACATAAAGCTGGCCCAGCAATTCGCCCATGCTGCCATTGAGCGAGGCCAGGGCGCGTTTCCAGCGTGGCCGCGCTTCTTCGGTGCCTTGTAGCCCTTTGTTGAACATCTCAAACGATGCGGTGAAAAATTCATCGCTGAGGATGGGGGCATAGCTGCTCAAGGTGTGGTAGCGCAGGTAATCCTGCCAGGTGGCCACATCGGTGCTGGCGATGATGTCGGCCAGAGCGGTAAAGAAACTGGGTTGCATGACGATGTAGGTTTCACGCTCGGGCAGCAGGCTGGCCTCAAAAAAGCCAGGCCAGTCAATACCAGGGGCTAGCTCGCGCAATTGTTGCAGCGTCATCGGGTTGTATTGCTTGACGCGGTCACGGTTTTCTTCGCGGGTCCATTGCACTTCGGCCAGCCGGGTTTCCAGTGCCAGTATGCGCTTGCCAATCTGATCAGCACCTTCCAGCCCGGCCAGTTCGAACAAGGTCTGTGCATATTCCTGCAGCAGTTCACGGCCTTTAACGAACTGTTCGTCGTCTTTCAGGTAGTAATCGCGATCGGGCAGGGTGAGGCCATTCTCTGCGAGATAAACCACGTTGGTGTTGGCATCCTCGAAATCGGAAAAGATAAAGCCGCCGATGGGGCTGCTTACACCGGCCATGCCGAGACTGGCAAACAGACGCAGGATGTCATCGTGAGTCTGGGCTGCAGCAATGCTGGCCAGGTCTTGGCTGATGGGGCCAACGCCCTTGGCATTGGCTGTTTCCTTGTCCATATAGGCATTGTAATAATCACGAATTTTCTGGGTTGCAGTGCCGGGCTGAACATTTTCAAGCTGGCTGACTTCTTCCACCAGCAGGCGTACGTCTTCTTCGGCTTGGTCGGCCAGAATGTCGAACGCACCGTAGCGGGATTTATCAGCCGGAATCTCGGTACTGGCCAACCAGCCGCCATTGACATGTGCGAACAGGTCGTCCTGAGGCCTGACCGATTCATCAAAGCTGCTGCGATCAATGCCGCTCAGCAATGCCGGTTCAGCTGCGGCAGGCGATTCTTCAAGGGTGGCAGCGGTAGCCGCGGCGCCCCTCTGCTGAGCCGCATCGGGCGAATCACCACAGCCAGTGAGACTGAGCAGTGCCAGGATACTGACGGTCAAAAACAGCTGCCGGGATATGCGATGGAATGCCATGTAAACCTCTGAATTGAACTGCACAAGGATTTTGCTGGCCGCACTATACAAAAATCGAAGTCAGGCTGCAGGTGTCATTAGTTGGGCTAGAATCGGCATTGATCGTAATCACGGCTCTTTCTGCCGCACCAGAGACATTATTATGGGTCGTTGGCGACCACCACCTGAAAAAAGCAGTCCCTATATCACTCCGGAAGGTGCATTGGCCATGAAAACCCAGCTGGCTGAGTTGTGGTCCTTGCGGCGTAATGATGTGGTTCCGGCTCTTTCCGCGGCGGCGGCCGAGGGGGACCGATCAGAAAACGCCGAGTATATTTATCGGAAAAAACAGCTGGGTGAAATTGATCGCAAGATCCGCTATTTCAGCAAGCGCCTGGATGTAATGAAGGTGGTCGATCAGCTGCCCTCCAACCAGCGAAAAATCTATTTTGGAGCCTGGATTGAGCTTTTGGACGAACAGGGCGCTGCAAAAAGATACCGCATTGTTGGGGCTGATGAAACCGATGCCGGCAAAGGCTTTATCTCGATTGACTCGCCCATGGCCAAGGCCCTGATCGGGCGCACGCTGGCTGATTGCGTGCAGGTGCAGTTGCCGGATGGTCAGGCAGAGCTGGAAGTGACCGCAGTTTCGTACCAGCCCTGATGTCGCGGCCAAGGCCGCTGCCCTTGAAATTGTTTGCCGCATCCCCATCTTTTTCCTGTGGCCGCCATCAGGGGTCACAGGTGTTCCCGGCCGCAAGGCGGGAGCTTATCAAATTGATTACCGATTGCTTCACAGGAGAATACGGTTATGACAACTTTCGACTTTTCACCCTTGTTCCGCACTTCCGTTGGCTTTGACCGACTGGCTTCCATGCTCAATTCAGCCCATAGGCCCGAGCAGGTTGGCGGATACCCCCCCTACAACATCGAGTCCCTTAGCGAGAACAGCTACCGCATCACCATGGCCGTAGCCGGTTTTTCTGAGAATGAGCTCAACATCAGCACCGAAAACAACCAGCTGACAGTCAGCGGCGAAAGAACAGACGAGGAGGCCGAGAATGGCAACTTCCTGTATCGCGGCATTGCCACGCGTTCTTTCGAACGCAGGTTCAACCTGGCGGATCACGTCAAGGTAACCGGTGCTGCGCTGAACAATGGCTTGTTGCATATCGAACTGGAACGCGAACTGCCTGAGGCGATCAAGCCGAAGAAGATTGCGATTCAATCCGGTAAAGCGGTGCTTGAAGGCGAAAAGGCCAAACAAGTCAGGCAGGAAAAGGCAGCCTGATCGTTCAGGCAGGTCATTCCAGAGGCGTCTAACGAACTCTGGAAGCCAGCCAGCATCACTCATGACTTCTGGATTCCAGCCCTGCTGAAGCAGGGCTGGAATGACGGAAATTTTCGAGCGCTGGAATGACTGCTTGAAGGGGGTGATCCCAGAGGCGCGAAGTTCCAGCCGCGTCATTCCCGAGGCGAGAAGCGAAACCCGCGAAGCCGGCGGCAGCATCATGACTTTTGGTCACAAACTGATGCGAAGCCTGATTCAAAGCGCTTCTTTTCTTTTCTGGTTTTGGGTGCAGGCAGCGCCAGCAAGAGGCCATTACAATTGCGTATGCCACCACAGGCAGATAATCTCGCATCTGCTCAAGCCCCATCTTTCACCCTGGATCGCGTGCACCATGAAGCAAGCCGGTTTTCTGCACACCCTTTTGTACTGCCTCTACCAGCCCTATGCCTGGCTGATATTTCTGCCTGTGGCTGTGTTATTGACCCTGTTGTTCAGCCTGCTCACCATTATCGCGTCCATTCTGATCAATTCCAGTTTTGCCGGCAGCACGTTTCCAGTGATCTGGGCCCGTATGGTTGCCCGTTTGATACCCATGGCCATCACGGTAAATGGTGCCGGGCACGCCGACCCGAAGCAGTCTTACGTGGTGGTCTGCAATCACCAGAGCCAGTTCGATATCCTGCTGATCTACGGCTGGCTTAAGCTGAACCTGAAGTGGGTCATGAAAAAAGAGCTGCGCAAGATTCCCGGCCTGGGTTTGGGCTGTGAGAAAGCCGGTCATATTTTTGTCGACCGGGCCAATCCCCGCGCTGCGCAGGCAGCGGTGGTGGAAGCATTACAGCGTCTGGGTAACGGTGTTGGAATACTATTTTTTGTCGAGGGAACGCGCAGCCTGGATGGTCGTTTGTTGCCGTTCAAAAAAGGCGCCTACCGGCTGGCCATCGAGCAGCAGATCCCGCTGTTACCGGTAACGGTCAGCGGTACCCGTAATGTGCTGCCGGCCAAAACCCTGCGATTTTTTCCGGGCCGCGGCACCATGACCATTCACCCCGCCATTGAAACGGCCGGCCTGGGATTGAAGGATCTGGACAATCTGATGAAACAATCCCGCAGCGCCATTGCTTCTGCTCTGCCCAAAGAATTTTATTTGAACTGCCACTAGTGGACTGTAACAGCCAAATCGGCAGCGCCTGGCTCGGTCTGACGGCGACTGGCTTGGTCTTCATTCGGCCGATAGCTATGGCTATCGGCCTCACTCCAGTCCGGCACCAGACACCGTCATCCATTTGCCATGCTACTTCCACTTTGACTGTTACAGGCCACTAGCGCAAAAGTGCGGTAAAGACCTGGCCAAAAAAATGCCCTTTCACCTTCCTGATCCCCGTTATTCGAGCTCAAAAAAAGCCGCGGCCAACCTGCGCCTGTCGGCCTGGGTGGCAACTGCATTCATCGCCCTGCTGTGGTTGATTCTGTTGCTCGATGCCGTCACCAGCCTCAACTTGCAGCAATATGGTTTGCGTCCGGGGTCCACAGGGGGTTTGCTGGGTGTATTCACTGCACCTTTGCTGCACGGGGGTGTGGAACACCTGTTCAACAACAGTATTCCCTTGCTGGTAGGGCTGACTGCTTGCCTGTTCCTGTATCCTAATTCTTCGATACTGGTGATACCCGCCATCTGGTTGGGCTCAGGCTTACTGGGCTGGTTCATAGGCAGGCCCAGCCTGCATTTTGGCGCCAGCGGATTGTTGTACGGATTGCTGGCTTTTGTGTTTCTCAGCGGGGTGCTGCGCCGCGACATGCGGTCGGTTTCGGTGTCGCTGTTAGTAGCCTTTTTTTACGGCACCATGATCTGGGGTGTATTTCCGATCCGCCTGAACATGTCATGGGAGTTGCATTTGAGCGGCGCCTTAGTGGGCCTTTTGATGGCCGTGTTAATGCGGAAATGGGATCGTGTTCCGCTGCGGCAATACGATTGGGAAGACGACGATACAACGCCGGAGTGGTATCCCGAGGCGGATGTCAATCGGCGATTCAATCCGGGCGATGCTGCCAGCAATACTGATCCACTCCAGCAACGGCCGGGGCAAATCGGCAGCAATGGTGGTGTATCGAAGCCGGCACAAAGCAAGAGTAACCATTAATACGGAGTGATATTGATGTTGAGGAAGTTGCTGTATGCCATTGTTAGTATTATAGTTATATTTCTTGTTGTGGGGCTATTCCTGCCTCGGAATGTCCATATTGAACGCTCCATCAGCATCGATCGGCCGGCTTCCATGATCTTCGCCATATTGGACAGTTATGCCAGCTACAACACCTGGTCACCCTGGTCCGAGCGGGATCCTTCAGCGAAGTTCAGCATCAGCGGCCCGAAAAGCGGTGTCGGTGCCGCATTGGCCTGGGATGGAGATCCGCGCCTGACCGGCAAAGGCCGACAGGAAATCATCGAAAGCATTCCGTATTCTCTGATTCGCATACGCTTCCAGTTCGATAACCAGGGTGAGGCGATCATGTTTTACACCCTGCAGGAAACAAACGGAGTCACCGAAATCAGCTGGGGCTTTGATACCGACGTCAGCAGTGGCCAGGGACTGTTTGGCGGCATCATGACCCGATACTTCGGGCTGTTCTTTGATCGCTGGCTGGGTAGTGACTATGAGCAGGGACTGGCCAATCTCAAGCGCCTGGCCGAGTCTTTGCCCAGGGCTGATTTTTCCAGGCTGGAAGTTGAAATCCTGCAAGTAGAGCCGCAGACCATTCTGTACATTGAAAGTGTCAGCAGCCAGGCTGCCGATGATATTGCTGAAGCCCTGGCAGATGCATACCGGGAAATCTCGGCTTTCATTGTCGAACACGGATTGCAGGTTTCGGCCCAGCCCATGGCCATTTCACGCGGGTGGAATGACAGCGGCTATTCCTTCGATGCCGCCATTCCCATCGCTGCCGCTGAGGTAGAGCTTTCAGGCAATGTGAGAATAGGTGAGACTCCGGCCGGCCGGGTGTTGCGTGTAATTCACCGCGGCGGCTACAACCAGATGATGCCTACCTATGAAAAAATTTCTGCTTACATGGGCGTCCATGGGCTGCAGGAAAGCGGGATATCCTGGGAGCAGTACATTTCCGATCCGGGCAATACCCGCACCGATGAGTTGATTACCCATATTTATTTTCTGCTGAAAGAATAAGCAATGCAGGAGGCTCCTGGAAGCCGATCTTTTATTCGTCGCCAAGGCCACCTGAACGATTATCAGGCAGATCGGCGGGACAGTTGATGCTCGCGAAACAGCACAAACAAACCTGAGGCGATGATCACGGCCGCGCCGATCCAGGTGCGGCTGTCTGGCAGATAAGACCAAAACCACCAACCATAGAGCACGGCCCAGAGCAGATGCACATAGTCAAAAGGTGCAACCACAGCGGCTGAGGCGCGGCGGAAAGCAGCAGTCAACAGCACCTGCCCCATGGTTCCGGACAAGCCCATGATCAGTATCCAGTGCCAGTCCCTTGACCAGTTGACAGGCTGCCAGTCAGGCAACGCCGCCAGCCCAGCACCGATTCCAACCAGAAACACAAACCAGAAAGCAATGGTCAGGGTCCGATCACCCGAGCCCAGCTTTCGCAACAATATGATGGACAGCGCGTACAACAAGGTTGCCAACAGCGCCATCAAAGCGCCGTAACCATTCCAGCCGCTTCCGCTGGGCTGTAAAACGATCAGCACGCCTGCAAATCCACAGAGTGCGGCGAGAGTGCGCATCAAGCCGGCAGGTTCACCCAGCATGGGGCCGGATAATAAAGTTACCAGCAGGGGTGCTGCAAAAAAGATCGCGTAAGCATCGGCCAATTGCATGACACGAAAGCACTCACCCACGGCATACAGCATGGCCAGACCCAACACACCACGCAGGATATGCCCACCCAGGTAAGCGGTTCGAAACAGGCTACGATCAGCTACGACCATCCAAACAAAAAACACCGGCATGGACATGGCACAACGAAAAAACACTACCTGCATGCTGCTGTATCCGGTCACCAGCATTTTCAGGCCTACGTCCATGGTGGACATCATGAATACAGCCAGCAGCATCAGGCCTATAGCCTGCAGGGCATGTTGTTTTACCGGGTACATGGCTGCTTATGGGTCTGCTTGATCGACTTGAATCAAGCTGACCTTACCACCGTTTGGCAACTTCGAAAGAGCTTTGCCATTTGCCTGATGTTGCAGATTGTGCAAGCAGTTGTGCGATATGGAATTCAAATTCAGCCCTCGGGATTTCCATCGCCCCCATGGACAACAAATGCGGATTGGTCACCTGGCAATCCAGCAAACCAAAAGACCACTGCTGCAATTGTCGGCACAGCGCCACCAGCGCTATCTTGCTGGCATCCACCGCGCGGCTGAACATGGATTCACCAAAGAATACTTTGCCCAAAGCCATGCCGTAGATTCCGCCCGCCAATTGCTGGTCTTGCCAGACTTCTACTGAATGAGCGATGCCTTGTCTATGCAATTCAACATAGGCAGCGATGATCTCAGCGCTGATCCAGGTTCCAGCCACCCCCTGGCGCGGTTCGGCACAGCCCGCCATGACGTTGGCAAAGGCAGTGTCGGCCGTTATGCGGTAACAGCCACTGTTGAAGCGGCGACGGGTTCGGCTGGAAACATGGACCTGCAAAGGAAACAACACGCAACGTGGATCCGGCGTCCACCACAGAATGGGCTCATCTTCAGAGTACCAGGGGAAAATGCCCTGCCGATAAGCCCGGAGCAAGCGCTCAGGTTCCAGGCCACCACCCCAGGCCAGCAAGCCGTTGGGGCGTTGCAATGCCCATTCCGTGGGGGGGAAGGGTGCATTCGCATCGCTGCCCAGCATGGCCAGCTGGAATTCACTCATCCAGCATCACGATTTGAGCCTGTATCAAAAGGACTTGGCTCAAACTCCAGATGCAGGCCGCCTTGCTGGCGAAAAGGCAAATGATCCTGCAGCCGCTGACCGTAGTCGCTCATCCATTCAGCCTCCTGTTGCAGGTATCGCTCTATGGCTGCGCTGAAACGCGGATCGCAGATATGATGAAATGAATCTGTTCTGACCGGGCTGAAACCCCGACTGATCTTGTGCTCGCCCTGGGCGCCCGGCTCAAACACCCGCAGTCCCGTTGCAATGCAATGCTCAATTCCCTGGTGATAAGCCGTCTCGAAATGCAGACCCGGCAAATCTTCCAGGCAACCCCAGTAACGGCCGTAGAGCCTGCCACCGCCTTGCAGGAAGAAGCTCATGGCGATGGGCTGCTCCTCGCGGGATGCAATCACTACCATCACAGCTTCGGGCATGTGCTGCACGAGTCGGGCAAAAAACTCAGGGTTCAAGGCCGGATGATTGCCGTGCAGAAGGAAGGTGCGCTGATAGCAGGCGAAAATGAACTCGAGCTGTTCATCCCCAAGTTCAGTGCCATTCAATCGCCGGAAAGAGATTCCAGCATCCCTTACCAGCCGTCGATCGCGCAGCATGTTCTTGCGCTTCTTGCTGCGCAAAGTAGCGAGGAACTCTTCAAAACTTTCGAAATTTTGGTTCTGCCAGTGAAATTGCCAGTCACAGCGAGGCAATAATCGCCCCTCAGAAACTTCGCATTTGCTTTTGGCTTGAAGAACCGGCAGCTCATCTGCAGTAACAAAATTACAATGCCAGGACGACAACTGCAGCTGCCGGCATTGTTGCAGGGCCAAATCCCTCAATTGCTGGCGCAGTTGCAATGCCTGCGTGTGATCGCGGCGCACCAGCAAACGCGGCCCGGTGACGGGCGAGTAAGGAATGGCCGTCAACAGCTTGGGATAATAGGGCAGGCCGTGGCGTTGATAAGCATCGGCCCACGACCAGTCAAATACGAACTCGCCATGCGAATGGGTTTTCAGATAGCTGGGTGCAAAGGCAACCAGTTCATCGTCCTCGAATACCGCCAGGTGATGAGCCTGCCAGCCGCTGGCTGCAACAGCAGATCCGGACTCCTGCAGCGCCTGCAGGAAAGGCAGGGCCAAGAACGGGCTGTCAGCATGATCCAGCAAGGCCCAATGTTGTGCATTAAGCTGGCACAGGTCTTTAATGATCCGCCCTTCACGTGTCATCAGATTGAAAGCCTTTGCCGCAACCTGAAGATCATTCAACCGGCTTTCGCCGCATTGGATTGCTCATCCAGCCAGCGCTCGGCATCAAGTGCCGCCATGCAACCAAAGCCGGCGGATGTGATGGCCTGGCGATAGACATGATCAGCCACATCGCCTGCAGCGAAAACTCCGTCGATGCTGGTGGCAGTCGCATAGCCGGCCGTACCGCTGCGGATACTGATGTAGCCGCCCTGCATATCCAGCTGCCCCTTGAAAATGGCAGTATTGGGTGTATGGCCCACCGCAATGAATACACCTGCCAAATCCAGCTCATTCGCTTGCCCCGTTTGAGCATGTTTGATGCGCAAGCCAGTAACGCCCTTGTCATCACCCAAGACCTCATCCACCACATGATTCCAGATGATTTCGACGTTGCCGGTAGCGGCGCGTTCAAACAAACGATCCTGCATGATTTTTTCGGCACGCAGGCTGTCGCGTCTATGCACCAGGGTCACTTGCTCAGCAATGTTGGACAGGTACAGAGCTTCTTCCACGGCGGTATTACCTCCGCCAATGACCGCCACTTTTCGATTGCGGTAAAAAAAGCCATCGCAGGTTGCACAGGCTGAAACTCCACGGCCTTTGAAGGCTTCTTCCGAAGGCAGGCCCAGGTACATGGCGCTGGCACCGGTGGCTATCACCAGCGCATCGGCGGTATAAATTCCGCTGTCGCCTTCCAGCCGGAAGGGGCGTTGTAACAGGTCGGCGGTATGGATGTGGTCGAATAACATTTTCGTGTCAAAGCGCTCGGCATGCGCCAGCATGCGCTGCATAAGGTCCGGCCCCTGCAGGCCTTCCACATCACCCGGCCAGTTGTCCACATCGGTGGTGGTGGTCAATTGCCCACCCTGTTCAAGGCCGGTAATAACGGCCGGTGCCAGGTTGGCCCTGGCGGCGTAAACAGCTGCTGTATATCCTGCAGGCCCGGACCCCAGGATCAGGAGCCGGAAGTGCTTTGCATCGCTCATGTATAATTGCCCCGGTTGATTTGCCACCTTTTGGGTGGACGACTATTAAAATGCTCTGAATATTTCAGGGTTGCCCTGGACCCATACTTCCCAGCAGAAGGAACTCTGGATTGCCGCAAGCCCATAAAAAATCAGCCTTAAAAATAAAAGTCCAGGGCAACACCCGCCATTTGCTGGGCGAAAGTTTTCTGATATTGACGCTATTGATGGCAGTCTACCTTGTGGCCTGCCTGTTGTCTTATTCGCCTACCGATCCGGGGCCCTTTAATCCGGTGGCCACGCCCGATGTGCACAATATTGGTCGCCTGTTTGGTGCCTGGCTGGCGAATTTCCTGCTGTTCCTGACGGGCTACCTGGCCTACCTTTTGCCGTTGGTAATGATCCACATCGGCTGGCAGGTGTACCAGAATGCTGAAAGCGAACCAGACGAAGAAAGCAACCTGCTGCTTGAATGGTTGGGTCGCTTGTCCGGTTTGCTGCTGTTCATACTTTCGGCCACAGGATTGCTGAACCTGCATGCCATGCCACCGCCAGGCACCTTGCCTGCCGGGGGAGGTGGGATTGTTGGCCTGCAGGTTGCCAT
>JANOGQ010000183.1:0-1518 GCA_031406105.1 Lysobacterales bacterium
GAATCTATCGTGGCCCAGGCCGCTCCTGCGTGACGCTGAAGTGGTGCCTGTAAGAGGCTGCTCGGAGCCGAATCTATCGCGGCCGAGGCCGCTCTTGCGTGACGCCGGAGTGGCACCTGCAGGAGGCTCCTTGGAGCCGAACCCGCCCAAGCTACCGGATCAAACATGAGCCAGCCACCCAACATGAAAAGCGCAGGTCCCTTCGATGCACCGCAACGCGCTGCGGCGTTGGACCTGAGCCTGTCCTTTATCGTGCAGGCACCCGCCGGTTCGGGAAAAACCGAGCTGCTGACTCAACGCTTCCTCAAATTGCTGGCCCAGGTAGATCGGCCGGAACGGCTGCTGGCCATCACTTTTACCCGCAAAGCCACCGCCGAGATGCGCGCACGCATCTTGCGTCGCTTGCGCCAGGCCGCTGCAGACGAATTACCCGCATCGGAACACGAGCGCGTGGCCATTGAGCTGGCGCGCGCAGCATTGCAGCGCGATCAGCAAAAGGGCTGGAATCTGCTGCAAAACCCAGGCCGTTTGCGCGTGCTGACCATCGATGGTCTGTGCGCACAATTCCTCGCCCGTGATGCCAAATTGGGCGGCCTGGGCTCCGGCCTGGCCGTTCAGGAGCTGGCCGAGCCGCTGTTTCGCGAAGCCATCGAATGCCTGTTCCAAGAGCTGGCCAGCGTGCCGGAAGATTCCAAAAACGATTCCAGGGACCATTCCAGGGACGATTCCAGGGACGATTCCAGGGACGGGGCCGAGAGCTGGACAGAAGCACGGCATGCGCTCAGCCGCGTGCTGTACCTGGTCGATGGCGATGCCCAGAGTCTGCGCGACTTACTGGTCGATAAATTGCAGGCGCGTGATCAATGGGTGTATCGCATAGGCATGGAGTCGGGCAGCCTCGCAGCGGTTATTGCCGAGCGGCAGGAAATTGAGCTGAAGAATTTCTACCAGGCCCTCGGTTTCAGCAGCTACCAAGGCGCAGCCAGGCTGATGGCGGAACTCAGTAATTCAGTTACAGAGAATTGCCCGCCATCACAGTTTGCAGCCATCTACCAGGCAAGCGCAGCGAATTTGCATCAGCAGGTGCATCAGGCCTTTTTGTTCTGCCGGGTGTTGCTGCGGAAGTCCGATCTCAAACCGATGGCTCCTGTCTCATTGAATCGTAAGATATTCAAAGGTTTACCAAATCATTTAGATAAACAACTTAAAGACCTGAAAAACCAGCTGGCGGAATGGTCAGGTGATGCAGTTGCCAGCGCCGCCATGCAACGTATGGGCAAAGCGCCTCCACTGGAGTTGGGGCAAGATACTCAAAGCCTGCAGCAGGATATCGTGCTGGTGCTCAAGCACGCACTGGCACGCTTGCGGGTGCTGTTTCATGACAAGAGCGAGTGCGATTTCCACTACATGACCGAACTGGCGCTGGAAAGCCTGGGCGAGGAAGACAACCCCGGCTCGCTGTTGCTGGCCGAAGATGCACGCATCGAGCACATCCTAATGGATGAGTTCCAGGACACC
>JANOGQ010000199.1:0-6062 GCA_031406105.1 Lysobacterales bacterium
CGATAACGCATACGGCCAGTAGTTTCCACCATGTCCATTTCAGCGCCCACTGAGTCAAAGGCCTGGCGGATGGCACTGTCTGCTCCCATGGGAATCATGATGGCGCCCGTGGTCACCGTGTAGCCCTCGCGTTCGCGGTGCGAGCAACGACCACCCAGGTAACGGGATTTTTCCAGCAACAGTACGCGCAACCCCGCAGCGGTGAGATGGGCAGCCGCGCACAGGCCACCCATGCCAGCGCCCAGAATGATGACGTCTGCATCCCGGGTAGATTTCATTTTATGCAGAAGTTCATAGTATGATGCTCGTGACTTGCATGATCAGACTTAAGGTATAGAAAGCCGGCTTGCGGGTCAATGCCCCGGTGATAACAATGCCAAAAAACACCAGAGGAAAACTGCGGCTGCGCGGCGATATTCATAAATTTACCTTGTGGGGTTTACTGGGGGATCTACCTGGGAGATCTTCTTGGGGCAGCCATGAATTCACAGTGGGAGGTTTATTCAAACCATGAGCAAAAAAATCCTGCCAGGCATTTGCCGTTTCTGTCACGCCATGTGCCCGATGAAGGTGACCCTGGAGGATGGCCGGATTACCCACCTGATCGGTGACAAGGACAACCCAGTGTACAGCGGTTACAGCTGTGTAAAAGGCCGCAATTTCCACGAATTCCATTACTCGCCCGAACGCATCACACGGCCGCAGAAGCGCCAGGCTGATGGCAGCTTGCAGCCCTTGGCTATGGATCAGGCACTGCAGGAAATCAGCCGCAAACTGCAGCACATCATCGCTCAGCACGGCCCGCGCTCAGTGGCCATGTACAGCGGTACCTTCAGTCATTTCTGCCCGGGAGGTGTGATGATGCGACATGCCTTCATGGATGCTATCGACTCACCGATGCGCTTTACCAACGGCACTATTGATCAGCCCGGCAAGCCCATAGCCATGGCCCTGCATGGGCGCTGGGGAGCTGGACCACAGCCGTTTGAGACGGCCGATGTTTGCCTGGTAGTAGGTGCTAATCCGCTGGTGTCGATGTGGGGTGGAGTCTCGCCTTTCAATCCGGCCAAACGTCTGCATGATGCGCGGCATCGTGGGCTCAAGTTGATCGTGATTGATCCGCGGTGCAGTGAAACGGCCCGCAAGGCCGACCTGCATTTGCAGTGTCTGCCCGGCTTTGACAACGCCATCCTGGCCAGCATGATCCGCATCATCATCCGGCAGAAACTTTATGACGCAGATTTTATCAACGCTGAAACCGAAGGTTTCGATGCGCTGGGCAGTGCCGTCGACGGCTGCGATCCAACCCGGGTCGAGCAGCTTGCAGGTTTGGAACCCGGACAGATTGAAGCGGCTGCCAGGATGTTTGCCCATGCCGGGCGAGGCATAGCCACTGGTGGTACCGGCTCTAACATGGCGCCCCATGGCACGCTGATGGAATACCTGCTGCTGTGCCTCAACACCCTCTGTGGCCGCTGGATCCGCGCCGGAGAAGAAATACCCAACAAAGGCGTGTTGTTTCGCATGTACACGGGACATGCCCGTGCGGAAAAGCCCCGGCCGGGATTCGGCTTTGGAGAAAAGCTGCGGGTGCGTGGCCTGGCAGACACGGCGGCGGGCTTGCCCACCGCTGCACTGGCTGATGAAATCCTGACACCGGGCGAAGGCCAGGTAAAGGCCCTGTTTGTGATCGGCGGCAATCCTCTGGCCAACTGGCCCAATCGCCTGAAAACACAGCGCGCGCTCGATGCACTGGATCTGCTGGTCTGCATAGATCCGCAATTATCCGCGACAGCGCAATGTGCGGACTACGTGATTGGGCCCATGTTTGGCTATGAGTTACCGGGCACATCATTTGCCAGTGAAGGCATCACTTTCTATGGTCTGTCGCTGGGCATGCCGGAACCGTTTGCGCAATACCAAGCCGCTTTGATTGAGCCTCCGGCAGGTAGCGAAGTGATCGAGGACTGGCGGTTTTTCTATGAACTGGCACGAAGCATGGGCCTGACCCTGGGCTGGTTTGGCAACAGCTTTGATATGAACACGCCACCGAGCACCGACGAGCTGCTGGCTACTTTCCTCAAGCGCAGTCCGGTGCCACTGGATGAGGTCAAACAACATCCAGGCGGCGCTTTGTTTCCGCAACAAACCGGCGCAGCACTCGCGCGCGAGGCTGATTGGCCTTTCCGCTTGCAACTGGCGCACCCGGACATGCTGAATGAACTGGCAGTGGCATTGAGCGAACTGGACGGGCCTTCTGCACTGGCCCGAAGTGCCTGGGCGCTGGATGGCCTGAACCTGCTGATGGTCAGCCGGCGACAGCACGAGGTGTACAATTCGGTAGGCCATCGCTTGCCGGCCCTGTTCAAAAAGCGACCCTACAATCCGGTATACCTGAACCCCTCAGATGCGGCAAAACTGGGTGTGGCCAACGGCGATTCGGTGCGCATCGCCACCAAGCAGGCTGACGTATTCGGCCATTGTGAGCTCGCAAATGATATGCGCCCGGGTGTAATTTCAGTGGCGCATGGTTTTCCGAATCAACGGGAACTGGGCGCCGACAGCCCCGGTACCAGTACCGCAGCCCTGCTGGACGATGAAATCGACTATGACCCCATCAGCGGTTTACCGCTGATGAGTGCCGTACCCGTGAGCGTCAGAAGAGTCTGATGGTTTTTGCGCAAGCCTGGAAACTGCGGGGCTGCGTCATCGATAACTCAATCCTGGGATAGCTCAGTTCTGGTGGTCGCTGAGTTCTTGCGCGAAGTGTGCTCGTGAGCTATGCGCCACTGACCATCCTCAAGCTGCTTCCACACGTGAGTAAAGCTGCCATCGACAGTTTCAGCCGGAAACACATGGGTGAAGGCGCCGCTGGCAATGACAGTATCGGAACTGACTTGAATGATCACCACATCGTTTACAGTAAAATCACCCATGGCCGGTTCGGTTGCCCAGTTGCCGCGGAACATATCGGCAAGTGCCTGCCAGCCGCGCACAGCCTGATTGCCAAACATCAGCGACATCTCCTCTGATTTCCAGTAAGCGTCCAGATAAGCATCCATGTCGCCGCTGTTCCAGTCTGTCTGGAGCTTGAGGGTCAGGTCCCGAATCGCCTGGTCTGTCTCGGCGGCTTTCGCCTTGAGGGCAGCATCGGTAACCAGCGCTTCAGCCAGCATGGCGTGATCGTAGTATTCACGCCACTCGGTAACCAGGCCATTGTTGATCTCCAGTATGCCGGCGACGGGTACGCGCGAGTGTTTGCCCTGATAGACAAAGTCATCCACCCGCTCCATGACCACCACGTCATCGACGATACCGATATGTGCCAGTTGCAATTCGATGCGTTCAAGTCCCGGTGTAAAGCGGGAGAATCGCTGGCGAATGTTCTCACGCCCGACGATGGGCTCCAGCATCACGCTGTGCATAACGGCATCCTCGGAGAACAGGGCATAAACCGCTTCCCAGTCCATCCGGTTCCAGGCATCCACCATTTTCTGTGCGGTAGCGAGTTTCTCTTCGTCGCTGTCGGCCAATGCAGGCAGGGAGCTTAGAGCCATCAAGGCTGCCAATAACAATGAACAAGTTTTGAATTTCACATTGATCTCCAGTGTGCGGGCGCACGGTTTAGCTCGCCTGATGGGCTTTAGCTTGCATAACAAGACTTTTCGACCTAGTCTAGGGCACGGAACCGAACCGATCAAGTCATCGAACAACTCTTCGGATCATTCTGTTAAAACAATTTGAATACCCGCCGTTAAAGTTCCATTTTGCAGCTGGCAAGATGGCAGGAACACATGATTGCCGTCATACCGAATCGTTCTAACAGGACTTGATCAATCAGCCCCCAGGCACAGAGGCGCAGTGGAAACCAATCAAACCCATCAGGCAGCCGTAACAGCAGTCACAGAAAACCCCTGGCCCAAGCCGCTGTATGCCTGGTATACCGTCGGTGTTCTGATGCTGGCTTATACCAACTCGTTCATTGACCGGCAGATTCTGAGCCTGCTGATCGAGCCCATACGCCGCGACCTGCAGATAAACGACACGCAGATCAGCTTGCTGGCAGGGATAGCCTTCACCATTTTCTACACCCTGATGGGCGTGCCCATCGCCCGGTTCTCCGACCAGAAGAATCGCCGCACCATCATCATCATCGGCATCACCTTCTGGAGCCTGATGACCGCGGCCTGCGGTATGGCCAAGCAATACTGGCAATTGTTCCTGGCGCGAATGGGCGTAGGCCTTGGCGAAGCGACCTTGTCACCGGCTGCCATGTCGATCATCGCCGATTATTTCCCGGTATCAAAGCTGGCGAGAGCCATCAGCGTTTACTCCATGGGTGTGTATTTTGGTGCAGGCCTGGCGCTGATCATTGGCGGTTTTGTGGTGCAGATGATTTCGCAGGCCGGCAATGTCAGCTTGCCGCTGGTGGGTGAAGTTTATCCCTGGCAAGTGACTTTCTTCGTGGTGGGTTTAATGGGCCTGCCCATCATCCTACTGCTGATGACTGTGCGTGAACCCTTGCGCCGTGGAGCAGCAAAGACCAGCGAAGGCAAAAATGCCAGCTCAGTAGCCGAGCTCAAAAAGTTTGTCCGTAGCAATGCCCGCACGCTCACCTTCCACTTCCTGGCTTTCTCATTCATCGGCATTGGCATCGCCGGATTCCTGGTGTGGACACCTACCCTGTTTATCCGCACCTGGGGCTGGCAGGCCTCAGAGATCGGATTTTATTATGGATTCGTGCTGTTCATCGGCGGCACCAGCGGGGTTTATGCTGGAGGATTCCTGGCCGATTGGCTGCAGAAACGCGGCCATTCCGATGGCATTCTGCGCGCCGCTTTTATCAGTGGTTTATTGATCATTCCTTTTGCGATTGCCACACCACTGATGCCCAATTCCGGCATGGCGATGGTCGGCCTGGCTTTCACCGCCTTCTTTCTGGCCATGCCGCAGGGACTGCCCGCTGCGGCCATACAGGTGATCACGCCGAATGCTTTGCGGGCGCAGCTCACCGCCCTGTATTTCCTGGTGGGCAACCTGATTGCCAATGGCTTCGGCCCCACTTTTTACGCGCTGGTTACTGATTTCGTATTTGAAGACCCGGCGATGCTGCGATATTCCATGGCCATCGTCGGTGCCATCGCGCTGCCGCTGGGCGCCCTATTCGCTTATCTGTCCCTGAAGCCTTATCGCGACAGTGTCTTGCGGGCGCAGCAGACTGCGGCTACGCACCAGCACTAGTGGCCTGTGACAGCCAAAGCGGTAGCAGCATGGCTGTGGCACCCTCCCAGAAGGCCCAGCCGTGCGTGTGGCCGCTCGGTGATGGAGGAAGATTTCGCCCTGGGGTCGCCCGTTTTTCGCGCCCGTTTTTCGCGTTAGTAGCCATTACCATTCATGATATGCTCCGGCCATGAGCACATTGGCCATCAAGGGGATGTCGTGGGATGAGAAGCTTCGGGCCATGGAAGCGCTGTGGGAGTCATTGAGCCAGGAGGAATCCCGGCTGGAGTCACCCCCTTGGCACGAGAAAGCGCTGCAGGAGGTCTCCACCCGCCACGAAGCCGGCCAGGAACCCGCAATCGACTGGACGGACGCGAAACGCGAGCTGCGCCAACGCGCTGATTGAAACTCAGGATTCTACCGTCCGCACTTGAGGATCTCGACCGAGGGCGTCGATTCTATAGCCGCCAGGAAAAAAGCATTGGTGATTACTTTCTGGATGCGCTGTTTGCGGATATCGATTCTCTCCAACTCTACGGCGGCATGCACATGCAAGTGTTCGGCTTTCACCGACTGTTGGCCAAATGTTTTCCGTATGCGATCTATTACCAGGTAGGCGGCGACGTGTGTGTGGTGTTTCGGGTACTCGATTGCAGACAAGCACCGGAGAAGACAGCGGACGCGCTGGAGTAAAAGCCCAAAGCGTGTGAGTACAGGGGGCCTGGAGGCAACGTCATCCAGTGTTACAACCGGCCGCCAGCCCGACCGCAATCTTGTCGTTGAACACCTTTTCAGCCGCGACGTTTACTGTCGGCGCTGCGCTGCCTCTGGCCGTGGCCTGG
>JANOGQ010000415.1:0-4737 GCA_031406105.1 Lysobacterales bacterium
CCAAGCTGATGGGCCTGGGCTACCCCGGTGGGCCGGCCTTATCGCGCTGTGCCAAAGAGGGTAATTCCAGCCTGTATGCGTTTCCGCGGCCCATGACCGATCGGCCCGGCCTGGATTTCAGTTTCAGCGGCCTGAAAACGCACACCCGTAATTTGTGGCAGGCCCACTCCGGGGAGCAAAATGCCCGCGCGGATATTGCAGCAGGCTTCCAGTTAGCCGTGGTGGAAACCCTGGAGATCAAATGCCGCCGCGCCATGCAGCAAACCCGCAGCAAACAGCTGGTAATCGCCGGTGGCGTGGGCGCCAACCTCGCATTGCGCGAGGCTTTGCAGCGTTCAGGCCAGAAGCATGGCTGGTCCGTAGCCTATCCACGCATAGAATTTTGCACCGACAATGGTGCCATGATTGCGCTGGCGGGCTATTACCGCCTCCAGGCTGGCCAGCAGGAATCCGAGAGGATTTTCGCCCGGCCGCGCTGGCCTATGGATGAGCTGCCGACTCTGGCAGCAAGCATGGAAAATTGAAAATGAAACACAGCAATCAAAGCAGAGGAGCCAGCATGGTGGGCGACCGGGTATTTATCGAAGACCTGAGGGTCGCAACCGTCATCGGTATTTTTGACTGGGAGCGGGAAATCAAGCAAGCCGTCAGTCTGGACCTTGAAATGGCTTTTGATATCCGCAAGGCCGCTGCCAGTGATGCGATTGCCGATACGCTGGATTACAAGGCCGTAGCCAAACGACTGATCCAGTTCATTGAATCCAGCGAGTTTCAGCTGGTGGAATCGCTGGCCGAACGCTGTGCCGCTATCGTGCTGCAGGAGTTCCCGGTGCAATGGCTGCGCCTCAGATTGGGCAAGCCCGGGGCTGTACGCGGTTCCAGTGCTGTGGGTGTCATCATTGAGCGCAGTTCTTGAGCATTGTGTATCTGGGCATTGGCAGCAATGTCGATGCCGAAAATCACGTGCGTGCCGGGCTTGCCGAATTGCGCCAGAAGTTTGGCACAGTGGAGTTGTCACCGGTGTATCGCTCAGCGGCTGTCGGTTTCGAGGGTGATGATTTTCTCAATCTGGTTGCTCGCATTGAAACCGTACTCCAACCCCTGCAACTCAAACAATGGCTGAATGAACTGGAGAATCGCTACGGGCGATTGCGCAATGTCGCAAAGTATTCCGACCGGACTCTGGACATTGACATCCTGATGTACGACGACCTTTACGTGCGCCTGCCCGAACTCAGTCTGCCCAGGGGCGAGATCCTGCTCTTTGCGCACGTGTTACAGCCATTGGCGGACCTGGCCCCACAACTGGTTCACCCGGTGAGTCGCTTGACCATGGCGCAGTTATGGGCAGATTTCGAAGGCAGGCGCGATGCTTTGGTGCTTTGCCCAATCAGTGAAAAGGTATGAATACAAAACTGGAGTTAAAAAGGTGGGAAAAGGAATCAAAGTGGGCGGCCCGGCCATTCCGCCTTTCTATGCCGGCGAAGTAGGCCGGCTTGGCGCCATCCGTGCGCGCGCCGGCCTGCCTCTGCTGGCCATGAACTTCGGGCAGCCCACTGCCGGTGCCCCCGCGGCTGCGATCGCCGCGGCCCACCGGATACTCGATCATGACCCCTTGGGATACTTCGAATCAGCGCCGCTGCAGGAAAGGCTCTCCCGGCATTATCTCGAAACTTATGGCGTGACGGTTTCCCCAAGCCGCATCCTTTTGACGGCCGGCGCAAGCGCCGGACTGGTCGCGGCCTTTGCCGCTCTGTTCCGTGTGGGCGAAGCGGTTGCCATAGTTACCCCGGGCTACCCCGCCTACCGCAATACCCTGCGCGCCATGCGATTGGCACCGCTTGAACTGCGCTGCGACCTGGAACATGGCTTCCGGCCGACAGCAGACATGCTCCGCCAACTCGATCCAAGCCCGGCTGGCTTCATCCTCGCCAGCCCGGCCAACCCCACCGGCGCCATGCTGGATGCAAGAGCCATGGCGGAGATGACGGACACCTGCTGCGAGCTTGGCATCCAACTCATCTCGGATGAGATTTACCACGGCATTACCTTCGGTGATCGGGCACACAGCGCGCTGGAGTTCGATCCGGAGGCCATCGTCATCAACAGCTTCAGCAAGCTCTATCGCATGCCGGGCTGGCGATTGGGCTGGATGGTGGTGCCGGAGGCCCAGGCAGGCTTCATCAGCAACTACCTGATTAACATGTTCCTGACGCCGCCGACCCTCGCGCAACACGCTGCGCTGGCGGCCATGGATGTTCCGGATGACTTGCACGCGGCAGTGGATACCTACCGGCAGAATCGCAACCGGCTGATTGCGGGCCTCGCGGCACTCGGTATTTCCAAAGTCTCCGCGCCGGATGGCGCTTTCTATGTTTATGCCGATGTGGACCATCTCACGCAGGACAGCCTGGCTTTCTGCCTGCGGCTGGTGCAGGACACCGGCGTTGCGCTGGCGCCGGGCATTGATTTTGATCCGCAGCATGGCCACCGATTCATCCGCTTGTCGTTCGCGATCTCGCCTGCCGAAGTTGAAACAGCGCTTGATTTACTGTCCGCGTGGCTGCCCAACTACCAAGACGCGCGAACGGACGACACTTTAGCAAGTCCCTAGACTTCGGGCCCTGCGAATTTTCAACCGAAAGGGGCCGATTCATCAATCGTTTTAAAAAAAGCAAAGACATGTCTTTGTCCATGTTTTTGAAAGGCCAGAAGCAGTGGGTGTCCTGATTTTCTCTGATTTTCTTGAGAAGCAGTGGGTGTCCTGATTTTCTTCTGATTTTCTTTGTCCTGATTTTCTACTGCTACCACCGGCCCGAAGCGACCTTACTCGTGCAACATTGGGCTTAGTCCTGACCCCCGCCTCTTGCGGCAGAATCGATGTCGGTTTGCACAAAGTCTTGCCCCTTGAACAGCAGTTCTTCACCACAGACCTGCGCCAGGGCATAGCTCATGCAATCACCGAAATTGAGGCCCGCGGGATGACGGCCTTTGCCATATTGTCGATAGGCGCTTTGTGCGGCACGCAGTTGCGGCAGATCGAAAGCCACGATCTCCGCCCCCGACTCCCGCACAAAAGCGTCCAGCGCCGCCTCTGCACCCTCACCAAACCAACGGGTCAATACGATCGAAGCTTCGAGCAGGGCGGGCGTGCCGATGCGGGGCGCGGGATTCATCTCGATCAATTGCGCAAAGTGCGCCGCGTCGGGCTCGCCAGCCAAAATCGCAATGATGGCTGAGGTGTCTATGATCATTTCGGCAGGCCAAACTCGTCGTAAGCAATCGCGTCGTTGGCATCCCCCGCCAATTGCTTAGTGCCGGTTTTGGCAAGGGACAGCCCCAGCAACCGATCCGCTACACCGGCACGGCGACGGGAAGACTCCCGGCGCAAGCGCTGCTCAATGGCGATGCGAACGGCGACGGTGATGGACTCTCCCGTCAGCGCGGCCAGATCACGGATTTTGCTGTCGGTTTCAGCATCTTTGATACTGATTGGCATGGATGATTCCTCCTTTTTAGGTAGATTCATCCTAACATTGCAAATTGAGGCAAACAAGTTGCCCCTTTTGAAGGAAGAATAATGGGACCCCCAAAGCGACCCCCAAGAATAATGCCAAGAATAATGGGGTCGGACAGATATAAAGAGAAGAATAATGGGGTCGGACAGACATAAGTTCCTGTAAGAACAGTGTTTCTTCCTCGATTTGAAACCGTTTTTCCGCTTAAACACATCATTTCAGCCAGCAAATCACTACTTGATACGGATTGTAATTACCTTGCTGCCCTTAAACTTTGGTTTTACACCCGAAAAACTCTGCTCTAATAGCTGAAATCACATTTATTTTCGTAGAATATGTGGTCATTTCAATCATATGATTCGGTCCGAGCCCAAAGCCCCCCAGTATCGTCGACATCGAGGCCGACGTAGAGTATGTTTTGTTTCATAGACGTCTCCGTTTTTCATCAGGTCAAGTGGTCGCATCCACTTTCAAGGTATGCATCTATGATGATAGTCCTCGATCCTGATGGAGATGGGGGCGTCTATATCTTCTATCCTCGACTGAAGACAATGCAGGATTGGCTATCAGCAGCTGAGCGATGAACAGACCGGTGGCGCCGGGCGGTATGCGGCAGGCGATCTCGGGAGAAATGAGTTGATGAGCAAGATTACCCGGCGAGACTTCATCAATGGCACTCTGATGGCGGCGGGAAGTTCCATGCTGTCGCTTGAAGCCAGCGGCCAGGCCGCAATGGCTGCCCTGGATCCCTCCTACTATCCGCCGGCGCGCACCGGGCTCAGGGGAAGTAATCCGGGATCCAACGATCACGCACACAGCCTCGCGTGGGGCGCTCGCGCGGATTGGGGGCCGGTCACCAGGCTAGCGGAGACTTATGACCTCGTCGTCGTGGGTGGCGGAATCAGTGGACTGGCAGCCGCCTGTTTCTACCAGCAAAAGCATGGAAAGGATAAGAGCGTACTGATCCTGGACAATCATGACGATTTCGGAGGCCACGCCAGGCGCAACGAACACACGATAGGCGGTGATATGCGCATTTCCTATGGCGGTTCACAGACCATCACGGAACCGAAGCACGCGAATGAAATCGTCCTGAATCTGCTGCAGGACATCGGTTTGGACCTCAAGCGATTCGAAACAGCCTATGACTTGGAGTTTTTCAGGCGACACAACCTGGGTGGCGTTACCTATTTCAACCAGGAAGTATTCGGCGAAGACA
>JANOGQ010000229.1:0-5770 GCA_031406105.1 Lysobacterales bacterium
TCCAGCCACCGTTTTGCTGGATGTATCCTCAGCAGCCGACTACAACAAAGGGCACATACTGAATGCCAGAAATATGCCACTGACGCGCATCCAGAGCCCGGATGCCGAAGTTCAGAAACTGCAGAAATCCAAATTGGTGCTGGTTTGTAAAACCGGCCAGACAGCCATTCAGGCTGCTGCCATCCTGAAGAAACAGGGCGCCACTGAAGTGGTAGTGCTCAAAGGTGGCATGGCGCGCTGGTTGGGTGATCAATACCCGGTAACGCGTAAGTAGTTGCCTTTGACATGCCAGACCAGGCAGACAGAACCAAAACACTATCGCGTAATGTTTCAGCTGGCCAACTTTCTGATCCAGTGGGATAATCCACGGCCTTGTCAGTCCGGCAGACGGACTGACCCATAACCCTTAAGAGTGAAAATACCATGGCAGAAGAAAATCAGGCAGTAGCGGCAGCCAGCAACGCAGAAACTGTCGTCAATGCACAGTTCCAGATCCAGAAGTTGTACGTCAAGGACATATCCTTCGAATTACCCAATGCACCGGAGATCTTCCAGGAGCAGGGTCAGTCCGACGTGAAGATGAGCCTGGCACAGCGGGTGGAAGATCTGGGTGAAAATCTGATGGAAGTAGTGCTGACAATTACGGTTACGGCATCCATGGGCGAAAAAACCGCCTACCTGGCCGAAATAGCCCAGGCCGGTATCTTCCTGGTTGCAGGTTTTAACGAGCAGATGAAACACATGGTGATGAATACCATGTGCCCCAACACCTTGTTCCCTTACGCCCGTCGGGCCATATCTGCCATGGTTTCTGATGGTGGCTTTCCGCCATTGGTACTGCAACCTGTCAACTTTGAACAGTTGTATGCCAAACGCATGCAGGACCTGGCCAATCAGCAGAACGGTGCAGCTGGCCAGGCGGGTGAAGCTGCGGCATTGGCTCCCGAATTCAAAGCTTGAGTTTTCTGTTGCCGGAGCATGCAAATGTCCTTGCAGGCAAATCAGGCTGACATAAGGCTGTGAAAATTGCGGTAATCGGAGCAGGCTCCTGGGGTACCGCTCTGGCCATGCAACTGGCACGAGGTGGAAATCAAAGCCTTTTGTGGGGGCGCAATCCGGACCAGGTAGCGCTGATGCAGACACAAGGCAGCAACCAGCGCTTTTTACCGGGTATACCCTTCCCAAAAGGCCTGCAGCTAGATGACAACTTGCAGCGCGTGCTGCGGCAGGCCGATGAAGTCTTGCTGGCGGTTCCTAGCCATGCTTTTGCTGAAGTGCTGTCCCAACTGGCACCCGAGCTACGCTCAGGTCAGGGTATAGCCTGGGCCTGCAAGGGCCTGCAACCCGGAACAGGCCGATTATTGCACCAGGCAGCACGGGAAGTGCTGGGAGAAGCACGTCCGCTGGCAGTGGTTACCGGCCCATCCTTTGCGATTGAAGTGGCGAGGCAGTTGCCCACTGCGGTTACCGTAGCAGGAACACAACTGGCGTTTTGCAACCGAATTGCGCAAGCCCTCCACAGCGGCAATTTTCGCGCTTACACCAGTGATGATATCGTCGGCGCTGAACTCGGTGGGGCCGTCAAGAACGTATTAGCTGTGGCTACAGGCATATCAGATGGTATGGGCCTCGGTACCAATGCTCGTGCGGCCCTGATTACGCGCGGCCTGGCTGAAATGCTGCGCCTGGGTCGAGCCCTTGAAGCCAATGAAAAAACCCTGATGGGGCTCGCTGGGGTGGGCGACCTGGTGCTCACCTGTACCGGCGATCTGTCACGCAACCGGCGATTGGGTCTGGATCTGGGGGCCGGCAAAAGTCTGGCAGACAGTCTGCAGGCCATCGGCCAAGTGGTCGAAGGCATCAGCACTTCAGAAGAAATCTGGCGCATGGCCCAACGCTATGCGGTTGAAATGCCTATATCAGAGCAGGTTTATGGCATCGTTCATCAGGGCCGCAGCCCCAAGCAAAGCGTCCGGGATTTACTGGCGCGGGAACCTAAACCGGAAACCTCGTAACCCGGTGGTGCTCTGAACAAGTATGAGTTTCGCCAGCTTTGATTCTGCCAGTTCAGATTTCAGAATCGTTGCGAACCAGGATTTGTTGTTTCCAGCCCGGCGAAATTGGCCTGCCGCAAGGCCTCATACAGCGCTACCGCAACCGTATTCGACAGATTCAGGCTACGGCTGCTCGGCTGCATCGGCAGACGCAAAACACGTTCATGACCCAACTGCTTCAGTAAGTCCTCAGACAGACCGCGACTTTCCGGACCAAACAGCAGGCCATCGTCCGGCTTGAAAGCAACCTGGTCATAGCGGTGACTGCCGCGGGTGGAAAACGCCCATAAAGATTTTTGAGGGTGTTGCTCGCGATACTCCTGCCAGCTGCGATACGACTGCACACTGGCCATATCCTGATAATCCAGCCCCGCTCGACGCAGCTTTGCATCTTCCAATCTGAAGCCACAAGGGCCAATCAAATGCAATCGGGTTTGGGTGTTGGCGCAGAGCCGGATGATATTTCCGGTATTGGGGGGTATTTCCGGTTGATAAAGAATAATGTCATACATAGGTACAAGCCTGCCATGGGCTGCTGGCAGATAGCCAGAAAAAACGATTATTGAAGTCTGGTTGCATTTGCGATAAAGCGAAATGGCTTAACCATGCGAATTTTGGCGTGAAGCAGTGGTCTGGCGCTGCTTAAGAAATGAACAGTCACTCCTTATCTCCTTGGAAGTTATGGAAAAAATACAGGAGAACAGGTATTTGGCCTAGCTACAAAGACGATTGACAGCCCTCGGATGTGGGTATATTGTTTACACCCGTTGACACAATATCTTGTGTCAGAAAAAAAAGTGGAGCACAATGACTTGTGCCCCAGATAAGCATCTTAATAAATAAAACCAAATAATTAGACGGTAATAGTGATGAGCAGCGTTCAAGCCGAGGTGATTGATATTGATTTACAAGACATTCCTTTACAGGAAGCATCGCTGGACATCTGGGATAAGAAGTACCGGCTGAAGTCCAAGACCGGCGAAATCATCGATGCCACCATAGATGAAACTTTCAAACGTGTAGCCCGTGCGATTGCCGATGTAGAACCCAACCACGAAAAGCGTGAACATTGGTTTGGTGAGTTTCTGTGGGCTTTGCGGCGCGGTGCCATTCCAGCCGGTCGCATCACTTCCAACGCCGGGGCTCAGGCTCACAAACCGGCTACATCAACCATTAACTGCACGGTATCGGGAACTATTACCGATTCCATGAATGGCATTCTGGAAAAAGTACATGAGGCCGGGCTAACCCTGAAAGCTGGCTGCGGCATAGGCTATGAATTTTCAACATTGCGTCCCAAAGGAGCCTATGTGTCTGGAGCGGGGGCTTACACCTCGGGTCCGCTCAGCTTCATGGATATCTACGACAAGATGTGTTTTACCGTTTCGTCCGCAGGAGGACGGCGTGGTGCGCAAATGGCCACATTCGAGATTGGCCACCCCGATGTCATGGAGTTTATCCGCGCCAAGCGTGAAGACGGGCGTTTGCGCCAATTCAATTGCTCCTTGCTGATAACCGACGAGTTCATAGCCGCGGTTAAGAGCAATGAAACCTGGGCGCTGGCTTTTCCCATCAACGATCACGAGGCCGGCGAGTTGGATCTGCAAAACCCACAGCAGGTTCTGTGGCGGGAATGGCCGCAAACAGACGGTTATGTCACGCGCGCAGATGGTCTGGTGGCTTGTCGTATCTACAGAACCATTCCCGCCCGGCGTTTGTGGGACATGATCATGTCATCCACATATGATTTTGCCGAGCCTGGTTTCATCATGGTTGATCGCATCAACGAGATGAACAACAACTGGTTTTGCGAAAACATTCGCGCCACCAATCCTTGCGGCGAGCAACCGCTGCCACCTTATGGGGCCTGCCTGCTGGGCTCGATCAACCTCACCCGTTTTGTCGAGCAGCCGTTCACATACAAAGCCAGTTTTAATTGGGAAGCCTACCGGAAAGTCGTCCGCATATTTACCCGCATGCTGGATAATGTAGTTGAAATCAATGGATTACCCTTGGGTAAACAGAGGGACGAAATCCAGCGCAAGCGTCGGCATGGTATGGGCTTTCTGGGACTGGGTTCCACCCTTAGCTTGATGGGTATGCGTTATGGCTCGGCAGAATCGTTGGAGTTTACCGAGCGTGTGTCGCGCGAAATGGCCTTGGCTGGCTGGGAAGAAGGGCTGGAATTGAGTCGCGAACGTGGGCCAGCTCCGATCATGAACGAAATGTTTACCGTCAACGGTGACATGCTGCGACGTCGGCCGGAAATGCTGGACGATGGTTATCAGGCTGGGGACCAGGTACCTGGTCGGGTGCTGCATGCGCGTTACAGCCGGTACATGCAAAGACTGGCAGAGCATGCGCCCGAACTGGTCAAAGCCCTGGAAGAAGAAGGCGCCCGTTTCACTCATCATTCATCCATTGCCCCCACCGGTACAATTTCTTTGTCATTGGGCAATAATGTTTCTAACGGAATCGAACCCAGCTTTGCGCATCATTACAGTCGCAACGTGATCCGCGAAGGCCGTAAAACCAAGGAAAAGGTAGAGGTATTCAGTTACGAATTACTGGCTTATCGTCATCTGGTCAATCAGCGTGCGATGCCCTATGCGGTGGATGAAGACAGCAAACTACCGGATTACTTTCTCACAGCAGAGGACATAACGCCCAACCAGCACGTGGATATTCAGGCAGCAGCACAGAAATGGATTGATTCCTCCATTTCCAAAACGGCCAATGTACCTACCGATTTTCCCTATGAAAAATTCAAGGATATCTACCTGTACGCACATAGTGGCGGTTTGAAAGGTTGCACTACATTCCGCTTCAATCCGGAGGCTTTTCAGGGCGTTTTGGTACAGGAGCGTGACCTGGAAAATACCACCTACCGCTTTGTGCTGGATGACGGCCAGGTTGTAGAGTTAAAAGGTAATGATGAAATTGAATATGATGGTGAACTCCACACTGCAGCCAACCTTTTTGATGCGCTCAAGGAAGGATATTACGGAAAGTTCTGAAAGCAGTACCCGAAAAAAGTGGCCCGATATAGTGAAGTAGTTAACCGGAGTTGGGGCAAGAACAACGGAGGTGTACCGAAGTACATGGAAGTGCACCTAGCAGAAGAATAATAAACTACCAGGGATATAGTGGCGGAGAGGGAATTTGGGAAACCGCCGGTATCAGGGAGGTGTATGGTACAAGGACGTACACCTTTTTTAAGTGAGAACAGAATTACAGGTTACGCCGGGTCACTGCAGAAATCGACCCAGGGGCAGCCGGAGAGGATTGGGGAGCGCCGCGAAATCGCCACCAACAGGGAGTAGTGGCGAGTTTTCAGGCGGCATCCCGGATACGCAATTGCAATCAGGCATTCGCTGCTTGGTTGAATGATAGCTTTATGCACAGCAATACCAACACAACCCACCCATTTCAGGTTCGCAGTTTATGAGCACCAGAATAGACAGAAAGATCGTCGGCTACGAAGTCGTCAGGAAAGAAGAGGAAGAAGCAGCCCGGGTGGCTGCTCAGGCTGCCAAGGAAGAACGGCAGAAAGCCAAGATCATTCGCATGACTGAACAGGTTGCGCGGCCCGAAGGCATGGATGCGCTGGAGGGATCAACCTATAAGATCAAGACTCCGCTGATCGATCACGCCATGTACGTGACTATCAACGATATTGTGCTCAACGCTGGCACCGAGCATGAGCAAAGGCGGCC